>NZ_PQHY01000031.1:0-69489 GCF_003385175.1 Amycolatopsis ruanii | reverse complement strand
CGGCAGCCCTGCACAACCCCCGCCCGGCAACGCAACAGCACCGACTACCCCAAGGGCCGCGCGGCAGCCCTGCACAACCCCCGCCTGGCAACGCAGCAGGACCGACTACCCCAACCAGACCTCCCCCGCCCCCGATCCACAGCCGGTCTTTGGTCGCCGACCAGGCGTGTCAAGGTACTCTTTCCCGCCTTGACACGCCTGCTCGGCGACTGAAACACAATCAGGCATCGGGGGCGGGGGTGGTCGTAAGGTGACCGTTCGGCGCCGTGAGGCGCTCCCGCCCGCAGGGCGTTGCCCGCCCGCAGGGCGGACTCCCCGCCTGCCCAACGTCACCTCTAAAGATCAAAAGATGTCCTCGCCGGACGGGCAGGCTCCGGGATGACGGGGGACCGTTGTTGTCTCACCTCGGGTGGGTGGTCGCTGGGTGGTCATCCCGTCGCCTTCCGGTTTGTGCGTATCACCTTGAGCCAGGGCCGCAAGGTTGGCACCGTCGGCCGCCGGAGAGAGCCCGGGTTGCGGCCCTGGCTCAAGGTGATCGTCCAGTGTCAGGCGACGGGATGACCACCCAGCTACCTTGGGTTCTCAAGCGCCCTAGCGGCCGCTGGGGCTGAGGTTCAGCATCTTGCCCGCCAGCCCGCGCGCCCGCACCGAGAGCTTCTTCGCCACGTCCTGGAGGACCTGCGACGCCTGGGCCTCCGGCTCCGCCAGCACCAGCGGCAGCCCCGCGTCGCCCTGCTCACGCAGGCGCGGGTCGAGCGGGACCTGGCCCAGCAGCGGCACCTCCGTGCCCACCGACTTCGACAGCGAATCCGCCACCGTCCGGCCGCCGCCGGAGCCGAAGATCTCCATCCGCTCCCCGGACGGCGTCTCCAGCCACGACATGTTCTCGATGACCCCGGCGATCCGCTGCCGCGTCTGCATCGCGATCGCGCCGGCCCGCTCGGCGACCTCGGCCGCCGCCTGCTGCGGCGTGGTCACCACCAGGATCTCCGCGTTCGGGATCAGCTGCGCGACCGAGATCGCGATGTCCCCGGTGCCCGGCGGCAGGTCCAGCAGCAGGATGTCCAGATCGCCCCAGAACACGTCGGCCAGGAACTGCTGCAGCGCGCGGTGCAGCATCGGCCCGCGCCACACCACCGGCGTGTTGCCCGAGGTGAACATGCCGATCGAGATGACCTTCACGCCGTGCGCCTGCGGCGGCATGATCATCTGCTCGACCTTCGTCGGCTTCTCGCGCGCGCCCAGCATGCGCGGCACCGAGTGACCGTAGATGTCCGCGTCGACCACGCCGACCGACAGCCCGCGCTGGGCCATCGCCACCGCCAGGTTGACCGTCACGCTCGACTTGCCGACCCCGCCCTTGCCGGACGCGACGCAGTACACCCGCGTCATCGAGCCCGGCTGGGCGAACGGGATGACCGGTTCCGCCGAATCCCCGCGCAGCTGTTTCCGCAGCTCGGTGCGTTGCTCGTCGCTCATCACGTCGAGCTCCACCCGGACCTCGCGCACACCGGGGAGCTTGCCGACCGCGGCCTGGGTGTCCTTGGTGATGGTGTCCTTGAGCGGGCAGCCGGCGACCGTCAGATACACCGCGACCGTGACGACGCCGTCCTCGCTGACCGCGACGTCCTTGACCATTCCGAGGTCCGTGATGGGCTTGCGGATCTCGGGGTCGTGAACGTCCTTCAGCGCCGCGCGGACGTCCTCGGCGCTGGGGATCTGCTGCGTACTGGTCACCCCACCATGCTACGGACCGGTAATGGCCTCTGCCTGGGCCCTATTGCTTTTGCCACGTCGCGGCTTCGTGTTGAGGTCCTCACGCAGCTTGTCCAGCTCCCCGCGCAGGTAGTCGCGGGTGGCGACCTCGCCGACGGCCAGGCGCAGCGCGGCCAGCTCACGCGCCAGGTACTCGGTGTCGGCCTTGGTCTGCGCCGCCCGGTGCCGGTCCTCCTCCAGCGACACCCGGTCGCGGTCGTCCTGGCGGTTCTGCGCCAGCAGGATCAACGGCGCCGCATACGCCGCCTGGGTGGAGAAGGCCAGGTTGAGCAGGATGAACGGGTACGGGTCCCAGCGCAGGGCGGCCGCGCTCAGGTTGATGATGATCCACACGATCACGATGAGCGTCTGCCAGAACAGGTACTTCCCGGTGCCGAGGAACCGGGCCAGCCGCTCGGACAGCCGTCCGAAGCTGTCCGGGTCGATGCTGACCCGGGGCCCGCGGCCGGAGCGGGGCTGGTCGAGGCGGCGCCGCGCGGTCAACTCAGGCACTGTCAATCTCCTGTCCCTCGGTGATGTCGGCCAGCCCGGTCTCGCGCCAGCGGTCGGGCAGCAGGTGGTCGAGCAGGTCGTCGACGGTGACGGCGCCCAGCAGGTGGTCCTGGTCGTCCACGACCGGACCGCAGGCGAGGTTGTAGGCCGCGAAGTAGCGGGTGATCTCCGGCAGCTCGGCGTCCGGGCCCAGGGCGGGCAGGTCGGTGTCCACGGCGCTGGCGACCAGCTCGGCAGGCGGCTCGCGCAGCAGGCGCTGGAAGTGCACGCAGCCGACGTACCGGCCGGTCGGGGTCTCGGTCGGCGGGCGGCACACGAACACCAGGCTCGCCAGCGCGGCGGGCAGGTCGGGGTTGCGGATGTGAGCCAGCGCCTCGGCGATCGTGGCGTCCGGGGTGAGGATGACCGGCTCCGGCGTCATCAGGCCGCCCGCGGTGTCCGACGAGTAGGTGAGCAGGCGCTTCAGCGGCTCGGACTCGTCCGGGTGCATCAGCTCGAGCAGGCGGCTCTGGTCGGCCGGGGCCAGCTCGGCGAGCAGGTCGGCCGCGTCGTCCGGGTTCATCGCCTCCAGGATGTCGGCGGCGCGCTCCTCGGCCAGGTGCGCGAGCAGCTCCTTCTGGTCCTCCTCGGGCAGCTCCTCCAGCACGTCGGCGAGCCGCTCGTCGTCCATCGAGTCGACCACCTCGTGCCGCCGCTTGGTCGGCAGGTCGCGCATGGTCGCGGCGATGTCGACCGCGCGCATGGTGTCGAACAGCATGAGCAGCTGCCCGGCGCCCTGCGGCTGGCCGGTGAGGTCGGTCAGGCTCAGCCCGCGCACCTCCGACCAGGGCAGCACCCGCAGCGACGACCGCCGCCTGCTCAGGCCGAGCCGCCCGGTGCGCTCGCGGACGGCGAGCTTGGCCAGCACCCAGTCACGCGTGCGGACCGGTTCCATCGCCGCGTCGGCGACCGTGACCCGCGCGTCGGTGGCGGCCAGCCGGGCCTGCGCGTCGATCAGCTGCCCGAGCACCAGCACCTCGTTGGGGCGGCGGTGGAAGCGGCGCATGTTGACCGAGCCGGTCGCGAGCGTGACGGCGGTCGGTTCGATCGCGGTGACCCGCAGCATGGGCACGAACACGCGGCGCCGGGTGGCCAGCTCGACGACGAGACCGAGCACCCGCGGCGGCTGCTGATCCAGCCGCAGGCCGGCGACCAGGTCGCGGACCTTGCCGATCGACTCGCCGTCCGGCCCGAACACCGGCAGGCCGGCCAGCTGGGCGGCGAAGACTCTGTTCACTCCGGCCATGCTGGAAGATTAGGCGAGCCGCGCGTAGCGCGTCGGTTGAGGGCGGTGGCGGGCTGGCGGGTGGGGACTAGGCGAGCGCCGCCCACTCGGCGATCGCACTGAGGATCGGCACGCTGGGAAAACCCCCGTGCTCGGCGGCCCACAGCCAGTCGTCCACGGCCCGCACCAGCGTCCAGGCGCGGGCGCGGTCCGCGTCCAGCCCGGCGGTCAGCACCCGGGCCCGCTCTTCCACTGTGGACTCGTCGAACCGGTTCCACAGCAACGGGATCAGGCCGAACTCCGGATCCCCGGCGATCGGCTGCGGATCGATCACGAGCCACGGTTCGCGCGACCCGGCGAGGACGTTTTCGTAGTGCAGGTCCTGATTGACCAGTGACGTCCCGGCCTCCGGGCCGAGGTCCCGGCACACCGCGACCGCGGCGTCCAGCAACCGCTTCGGCACCGGCCCGCCCAGCCGCGCCCATTCCACGGGCATCTCCTCGGCGAGCCGGACGGCCTCGTCGCGCAGGGTGCGGCCGAGCGGGGGAGCGGGGACGGTCAGCCGGTGCAGCAGGCCGCACGCGATCTCCAGCGCCTTGTCCAGCGGCTCGGTCAGCAGCGTCCGGGACGCGTCGAGCCGTTCCAGCAGCAGCGCGCCGCGAGCGCTTTCCAGCAGCCGCACCGCGCCGCGACCATCCCAGGTGGACAGTGCCACCGGCTCGTCCCGGGTCCAGTCGTCCTGCCAGGCGAGCTTCAGCACGAGCGGTTCGCCGTCGCGGCGCACCGGGAACACCAGCGCCGTGTAGCCGTGCCAGGGCGGCCCCTCGATCGCCAGCCCCCACTGCCGGCAGCACCAGTCCGCCAGGTCCGGCAGCGCGGCCAGCCACGGCCGCACCACGTCCCCCTCGTTGTCGATCAGCCGCTCCGCGAACTCCTCAGGTACCCGCACGTCACCCAGAGTGCCAGCGATCGGGCACTTCCCAATGACTGTGACGGGGGTAACATCGCGTCAAGGGACACGCACCCCTGGGAGCCGCCATGCTGGCCGAAATCATCACCGTCGTCGCGGCCGTGGGAGTCACCGGGCTCGCCACCAGCCTCCGCGTGGTCCGGCAGTACGAACGCGGGCTGGTGTACCGGTTCGGCCGGGTCCGCCCGAACGTCCGCGAGCCGGGCCTGACCATGCTGCTGCCGGGCGCCGACCGGCTGCAGAAGGTGAACATGCAGATCGTCACCCTCCCGGTGCCCGCGCAGGAGGGCATCACGCGGGACAACGTGACGGTCCGTGTCGACGCCGTCGTGTACTTCAAGGTCATCGACCCCGTGGTCGCCGCCGTCAACGTGCAGGACTACCGGTTCGCCGTCGGGCAGGTGGCGCAGACCTCGCTGCGCTCGATCATCGGCAAGAGCGACCTGGACGACCTGCTCTCCAACCGGGAGCGGCTCAACCAGGGGCTCGAGCTGATGATCGACAGCCCGGCCCTGGACTGGGGCGTGCACATCGACCGGGTGGAGATCAAGGACGTCGCGCTGCCCGAGTCGATGAAGCGGTCGATGTCGCGCCAGGCGGAAGCCGAGCGGGAACGCCGGGCGCGGGTGATCTCGGCCGACGGCGAGCTGCAGGCGTCGCACAAGCTGTCCGAGGCCGCGGGCATCATGGCCGACGCCCCGGCGGCGTTGCAGCTGCGGCTGCTGGAGACGGTGGTGCAGGTGGCGGCGGAGAAGAACTCCACGCTCGTACTGCCGTTCCCGGTCGAGCTGCTCCGCTTTCTCGAACGGCACACCGCCCACCCGGAGAAGTCCGCCGAGCGGCAGGTGAACGGGCAGGCGCCGGCGCCGCGGCAGCCGGAGGAGTCCGCCCCCGGGTGAGGCGCGCCATATGCGGGATCGCACGGCGGGCGCGATACTCGCCGGTAATAACGCCCGCAGACACAGGAGTCGCCCCATGGCCCGTCTGGCCCGGACCGCCGGTCTCACCGACGTGCAGCACGAGATCCTGTCCACCGTCCGCTCGTTCGTGGACAAGGAGATCATCCCGCACGCCCAGGAGCTGGAGCACGCGGACGCCTACCCGGCGGACATCGTCGAGGGCATGAAGGAGATGGGGCTGTTCGGGATCACCATTCCCGAGGAGTTCGGCGGGCTGGGCGAGTCGTTGCTGACCTACGCGCTGGTGGTCGAGGAGATCGCGCGCGGGTGGATGAGCGTGTCGGGTGTGATCAACACGCACTTCATCGTGGCGCACATGATCTCCCGGCACGGCACGCCGGAGCAGAAGCAGAAGTACTTGCCGAAGATGGCACAAGGACTCGTTCGCGGTGCTTTTTCCATGTCCGAGCCGGATCTGGGCTCGGACGTGGCGGCGATCAAGACGCGCGCGCGGCGGGACGGGGACGACTACGTCATCGACGGGTCGAAGATGTGGCTGACCAACGGCGGCTCGTCGAACCTGATCGCGCTGCTGGTGCGTACCGACGAAGGCGCGGAGAAAGCGCACCAGAACCTCACGACCTTCCTGGTGGAGAAGCCGGAGGGCTTCGGTGAGGTGGCGCCGGGGCTGACGATTCCGGGCAAGATCGACAAGATGGGCTACAAGGGCGTCGACACCACCGAGGCGGTGTTCGACGGCTTCCGGATCCCGGCGTCGCAGGTCCTCGGCGAGGCCCCGGGCCGGGGGTTCGCGTTCATGATGGACGGCATCGAGGTGGGCCGGGTGAACGTGGCGGCGCGGGCGTGCGGGATCGCGATCCGGGCGTTCGAGCTGGCGGTGGAGTACGCGCAGCAGCGCCGGACGTTCGGCAAGCCGATCGCCCAGCACCAGGCGATCGCGTTCAAGCTGGCCGAGATGGCGACCAAGGTCGAGGCCGCGCACCTGATGATGGTCAACGCGGCCCGGCTGAAGGACACCGGCGAGCGCAACGACGTGGCGGCGGGCATGGCGAAGCTGATCGCGAGCGAGTACTGCGCCGAGGTGACGCAGGAGGCGTTCCGCATCCACGGCGGCTACGGGTACAGCAAGGAGTACGAGATCGAGCGCCTGATGCGCGAGGCGCCGTTCCTGCTCATCGGCGAGGGCACCAGCGAGATCCAGAAGACGATCATCAGCCGCGGCTTGCTGCGCGAGTACCAGGTCAAGAGCTGATCAACCCCTGGTGTGTCGGGTTCGCGTGGTTTCATGGGGGTTGGCAGGATGAAGTCACTCGATCACTACGACAGCACAGGTGATGACCGTGACCAGCCCGTTCTCCTCCGGCGGCCGTCAAGTACAGGGCCTGCCGCGCTTGCCGACGCCGCCCACGGGGTGGCCGATCGGCTCCTACGCCACCTACCAGGAGGCGCAGCGGGCGGTCGACTACCTCGCCGACAACCAGTTCGCGGTCGAGGACGTGACCATCGTCGGCGTCGACCTGATGCTCGTCGAGCGGGTGCTGGGCCGGCTGTCGTGGGGTCGCGTCCTCATGACCGGCGCGATCTCCGGCGCCTGGTTCGGCCTGTTCGTGGGTTTCCTGCTGGCGATGTTCGCCTCCGGCGCGACGGTCACCTACCAGCCGATCCTGGTCGGCCTGGTCTCCGGTGTGCTGTTCGGCCTGGTGTTCGCCGCCATCAGCTACGCCTCCTCGCGCGGCCGCCGCGACTTCGCCTCGGCCAGCCAGCTGGTCGCGGGCCGCTACGACGTCCTGTGCCAGCCCCGCAACGCTGAGCAGGGCCGTGACCTGCTGGCGAAGCTCGCGATGCGGCCATCCGGGGCAACGGACTGAATCGTGACCTCCACCGCTTGCGGACGGTGATCGCCGGGCATAGTTTCAGTTCCCACCGATCGTGCGACCCGGGTTGACACCCTCGGGTTGCTTGATTGCATGCACGACGGCGTGCGGGGTGGGTCTCCCGCCGGCCGCGTGCCGAGGAGGAGGCCTGATGGGGAACGGTAAGAGCCGGGGCAGGCCGCCCGGCCGGATCGCAGCGGTGGTCGGCGCGGGCATGCTGACCGCCGGGCTGGTGACCGCCTGTGGATCCGAACAGGGGATCACGCTCAACCTGTACTACGCGCCGGAGGACACGTTCCAGTCGGTCGTGGACAACTGCAACGCCAAGGCCGAGGGGCGCTACCGGATCGTCTACAACAAGCTCCAGCGCGGCGCCGACGACCAGCGGCTGCAGATGGCGAGACGGCTCGCCGCCGGTGACGACGGCCTGGACATCCTGGGCCTGGACGTCACCTGGGTGCCGGAGTTCGCCGAGGCCGGCTGGGCCGAGGAGTGGACGGGGCCGAACAAGGCGCAGGCGGAGGCGGGCGTGCTGCCCGGCCCGCTGGCCACCGCCACCTGGAACGGCAAGCTGTACGCGGCCACGAAGAACACCAACGTCCAGCTGCTCTGGTACGACGACCGGATCACACCGCGGCCGCCCGCGACCTGGGACGAGATGATCAACCAGGCCGAGCAGCTCAAGGCGGCCGGCAAACCGCACAACATCCTGTTCACCGGCGCCCAGTACGAGGGCCTGGTGGTCATCTACAACACGCTGGTCGCCTCCGCGGGCGGGCGCATCCTCTCCGACGACGGCAAGTCCGTGGTCATGGACGAGGGCGCGGTGCAGGCGCTGGAGCTCCTCAAGCGGGTCACCTCCAGCGGCATAACCGACCCGTCGCTGACGAACCAGAAGGAGGACGACGTCCGGCAGGCGTTCCAGCGCGGCAACGGCGCGTTCGAGCTGAACTGGCCGTTCGTCTACGCCTCCTACGCCGACGAGCAGCCGCAGGACCTGCAGCACTTCAAGTGGTCCACCTACCCGGCCGTCGACCCGGGGATCCCGGCGAAGACCACGATCGGTGGCTACGACCTCGCGGTCAGCACCACCTCCAAGCACAAGCCGGAGGCGTTCGAGGCGGCGCTGTGCCTGCGCAGCCCGGAGAGCCAGAAGTTCTCCGCGCTCAACGACGGTGTCCCGCCGAGCATCGAGGCGCTCTACACCGACGACACCCCGCTCGACCCGACCAAGCCGGTCGACGCGGACAACAACCCGAGCATGGCCACCGCGTACCCGATGCGGGACGCGATCCTCGCCGCGCTCAAGGATCCGGCGGTGCGCCCGCTGACCCCGGCGTACCAGAGCCTGTCCACGGTGATCTCCAAGGTGCTGTCGCCGCCGTCGGAGATCGATCCGCAGCGGACGGCCGAAGAGCTGCGCAGCAAGCTGACCGACGCGCTGAACTCGAAAGGGGTGATCCCGTGAGCACGGTCGAGGACGTTTCCACGACGCCACAGACCACGGCGAGAACGGGGAAAGCGGCCCTGAGCGAAGGGAAGAGGGCGGAGCGGCGGCTGGGCTGGCTGCTGTGCGCGCCCGCGGCGCTCGTGATGGTCGCGGTCACCGGGTACCCGATCGTCTACTCGATCTGGCTGTCGCTGCAGCGGTACGACCTGCGGTTCCCGCAGAACACCGAGTTCGTCGGGCTCGCCAACTACGCGGCGGTGCTGTCGGACTCCTACTGGTGGACGGCGTTCGGCACCACGATGGCCCTCACGATCATCTCGGTGGCCATCGAGCTGGTGCTGGGCATGGTGCTCGCGCTGATCATGCACCGCACGCTCGTCGGGCGCGGCCTGGTGCGCACGGTGTCGCTGATCCCGTACGGCATCGTGACCGTGGTCGCCGCGTTCTCCTGGTACTACGCGTGGACCCCGGACACCGGCTACCTGGCCAACACCCTGGCCGGGGACTCGGCGCCGCTGACGCAGTACCTGCCGTCGATGGCGATCATCATCCTCGCCGAGGTGTGGAAGACGACGCCGTTCATGGCGCTGCTGCTGATGGCCGGGCTCGCGCTGGTGCCGGACGACCTGCTCAAGGCCGCGGCGATGGACGGCGCGAGCGCTTGGCAGCGGTTCATCAAGGTCATCGTGCCGGTGATGAAGCCGGCGATCCTGGTGGCGCTGCTGTTCCGCACCCTGGACGCGTTCCGCATCTTCGACAACATCTACGTGCTCACCGGCGGCCAGAACGACACGTCGTCGGTGTCCATGCAGACCTACAACAACCTGATCAAGGGCCTGAACCTGGGCATCGGGTCGACGATGTCGGTGCTCATCTTCATCACGGTCGCGATCATCGCGTTCATCTTCATCAAGCTGTTCGGCACCGCGGCGCCGGGCAGCGACAAGGGAGGGAAGCGCTGATGGTGATGGGCGGAGCGGTCACCACCGGCCGCAAGACGAAGTGGACGCTGATCGACATCGTGGTGGTGGTCTACGCGCTGGTGCCGGTGCTGTGGATCCTGTCGCTGTCGCTGAAGACGAAGGACACCATCGACGACGGGAAGTTCATCCCGCGTTCGTGGACGCTGGAGAACTACGCGGACATCTTCCAGACCCTGGACTTCGTGCGGGCGCTGATCAACTCGATCGGCATCTCGATCATCGCGACGCTGATCGCGGTGATCCTGGGGACGATGGCGGCGTACGCGATCGCGCGGCTGGATTTCCCCGGCAAGCAGCTGCTGGTCGGGGTCTCGCTGCTGATCGCGATGTTCCCGCAGGTGTCGCTGGTGAGCCCGCTGTTCAACATCGAGCGCACGCTCGGGCTGTTCGACACCTGGCCGGGGCTGATCCTGCCGTACATCACGTTCGCGCTGCCGCTGGCGATCTACACGTTGTCGGCGTTCTTCCGGGAAATCCCGTGGGAACTGGAGAAGGCGGCCAAGATGGACGGCGCCACGCCCGGCCAGGCGTTCCGGCGGGTCATCGCGCCGCTGGCGGCCCCGGGCGTGTTCACCACCGCGATCCTGGTGTTCATCTTCTGCTGGAACGACTTCCTGTTCGCCATCTCACTGACCTCGACCAACGCGTCGCGGACGGTGCCGGCGGCGTTGTCGTTCTTCACCGGGGCCTCGCAGTTCGAGGACCCGACCGGGACGATCTGCGCCGCCGCGGTCGTGATCACCGTCCCGATCATCCTGTTCGTGTTGTTCTTCCAGCGCCGCATCGTCGCGGGGCTGACCTCCGGTGCGGTGAAGGGGTAGCGCCATGGCTGAGATCGTGCTGGACAAGGTGAGCAAGCGCTATCCGGACGGTGCGCTCGCCGTGTCCGAAGTGGACTTGCAGGTCGCCGACGGTGAGTTCATCATCCTGGTCGGCCCGTCCGGGTGCGGGAAGTCGACCACGCTGAACATGGTGGCCGGGCTGGAGGACATCTCCTCCGGCGAGCTGCGCATCGACGGCGAGCGGATGAACGAGAAGGCGCCGAAGGACCGGGACATCGCGATGGTGTTCCAGTCCTACGCGCTGTACCCGCACATGAGCGTGCGGGAGAACATGGCCTTCCCGCTGCGGCTGGCGAAGATCGACGACGCCACGGTGAAGGCGAAGGTCGAGGAGGCCGCCGAGATCCTGGACCTGACCCCGCACCTGGACCGCAAACCGTCCAACCTGTCCGGCGGGCAGCGGCAGCGGGTGGCGATGGGCCGGGCGATCGTGCGCAGCCCCAAGGCGTTCCTGATGGACGAGCCGCTGTCCAACCTGGACGCCAAGCTGCGCGGGCAGATGCGGACGTCGGTGTCGAAGCTGCAGCGCCAGCTCGGCACGACCACGCTGTACGTCACGCACGACCAGACCGAAGCCATGACGCTGGGCGACCGGGTCGTGGTGCTGCGGGCCGGGTACGTGCAGCAGATCGGGTCGCCGCAGTTCCTCTACGACCACCCGGCCAACCTGTTCGTGGCCGGATTCATCGGGTCGCCGTCGATGAACTTCGTGCCCGCGACGCTGGAGGACGGGAGCCTGAAGAGCCCGCTGGGCACCGTCGAGCTGCCGGACCGGCTGCGCCGCCTGGCGGAGGCGGCCGGTGCGCCGCGGGAGGTGATCGCCGGCATCCGGCCGGAGCACTTCGAGGACGCCGGGCTGCTCGACGACACCGCCACGCGCGGCGGGTGCGTGTTCAGCGCCCATGTGGACGTGCTGGAGTCGATGGGCTCGGAGAAGTACGCGTACTTCACGGTGGAAGGCGCGACGGCGACGTCGTCCGAGCTGGCGGAGCTGGCGGCGGACGCCGGAGCGGACGACGTGCCGGGCGGCGGAGCGTCCATCACGGCCCGGCTGTCCCCGTCGTCGGGCGCCCGGGAGGGCGGCACGCTCGACGTGTGGTTCGACGTGCAGAAGGTGCAGCTGTTCGATCCGTCGTCGGGGAAGAACCTGACCTACGAAGAGTGACCGCGCTCCGGCGCGACGAGGGCCACTTCTCCTGGCGGAGGGGTGGCCCTCTTTCGTGCCCGGAGAACGCTGTGATTTAACCCACAAGAGTGATGGATTATTCGGTAATGTCGAATCACCGTTGGTATCGCGGAAGGGGATTCCGATGACGTTGCCGATCGACGAGGTGCTGACCACCACCCGCGCGGTTCGGAGGCGGTTGCGGTTCGACCGGCCCGTCGCGCCGGAGGTGATCCGGGAGTGCCTGGAGGTCGCCGTGCAGGCGCCCAGCGGCGGGAACCGGCAGCCGTGGCGGTGGATCGTGGTGCGGGACGCGGAGCAGCGCGCGCGCATCGCCGAGGTCTACCGGCGGTGCTTCGCCGAATACGTCGCCGAGCTGGGCGACCCCGGGCCGTCCCGGGACCTGGACAGCGCCCGGTTCCTCGCCGACAACCTGCACCGGGTGCCGGTGCTGGTGCTGCCGTGCCTCGTCGCGTCGCGGCTGCCCGAGGGCAGCCAGGCCGGCCTGTGGGGCTCGCTGCTCCCGGCCGCGTGGAGTTACCTGCTCGCCGCGCGGGCCCGCGGTCTCGGCACCGTGTGGACCACCTGTCACCTGCGGCGGGAGGCCGAGGTCGCGGAGATCCTCGGTCTCCCGCCGGGGATCCGCCAGGGTGCCCTGATCCCGACCGCCTACCACGACGGCGGCCCGTTCCGGCCGGCCCGGCGGGCGCCGCTGGCGGACGTGCTCGTGGTCGACCGGTGGCGGCGAACCCGGGAACTCGTGGCCGACCTCGACGACCCGTTCTTCTTCGACCACGAACTCGACCACCTGCCCGGGATGCTGCTCCTGAGCGCCGCGCTGGACCTCGTGCGCCCGGCCGGGGCGGAGCCCGCTGTAGTCCTGACGCTCGACTTCCGGGGCATGGGGGAACTGGACGCGCCGGTCCAGCTGACCGCCGAGCCGAGCGAGTCGAGCACCGGGCGGTGGCGGGTGGAGGCCGGTCAGGAGGGGCGGACGATCATGACCGGCACGATCGAGGTGGGCGCCACTGCTGAGTGGCCCCTGGGTTCGCTGGGGGATCCGGCGTGGCCTGCCGATTCCGGCGCGGTCGAGGTGGGCGCTGCCGTCGAGTGGCCCGTGGATTCGGTGGAGGATCCGGTGCGGTCTGCCGGTTCCGGCGCGGTCGAGGTGGGCGCTGCCGTCGAGTGGCCCGTGGGTTCGGTGGAGGATCCGCGCCGGGTGGTGCGGCCCGTCGATCGGCGACTGGTGCACCGCCGCCGGGCGGAGAACGTGGTCGTCGGCGACCTCGCCGAGAGCGAGCAGGACTGGCGCGTCACCGTGCTGCCGCCGCCGGCCGGGCACCACCTCGACGGCGGGCGGACCGCGGAACGGCTGATCGAGGCGGCGCGGCAGTTCGTGACGCTCCTGGAGTACGCGGACAACCAGCGGCAGGAGGGCACCCGCTTCGTACTGACGCGGCTGGCCGCCACGGTGCCCGCCGGCCCGTCCACCGGAGCGGTCCTGAGCTGGGCGAAGACCGGCACCCGAGGCAACCGGCCACGCTACGACGTACGGATCCTGGACGCGGACGGCCAGTGCGTGGGCTCGGTGACCGTGTGCGGCCGCGCCCTCAGCGATGCGGCGTTCCGCAGGCTGCGGGGCCGGACAGCGCCGCAGCCTGCCGCGTTGTGAGGTGGGCTTCGGTGATGGTGTGCGGCGCGCCGTCGGCGGTGCGGTGTTCGGCAGGCTGCGGGGTCGGGCGGTGCCGCAGCCTGCCGCGTTGTGAGGTGGGCTTCGGTGATGGTGTGCGGCGCGCCGTCGGCGGTGCGGTGTTCGGCAGGCTACAGGGCCGGGCGGTGCCGCAGCCTGCCGCGTTGTGAGGTGGGCTTCGGTGATGGTGTGCGGCGCGCCCTCAGCGATGCGGCGTTCCGCAGGCTGCGGGGCCGGACAGCGCCGCAGCCTGCCGCGTTGTGAGGTGGGCTTCGGTGATGGTGTGCGGCGCGCCCTCGGCGGTGCCGCATTCCGCAGGCCGCGGTGACCGGGGGTCTCACCGTCGGCGGGCTCGCTGGGCTTCGGGCCGGTGTTCGGTCGCGCTCTCAGTGATGCGGCGTTCCGCAGGCTGCGGGGCCGCCCGGCGCCGCTGGCCGGCGTGACCGGGGGTCTCGGCGTGCGGCGCGCGCTGCGGGGCCGGGCAGCGGCGCCGGCCTTCAGCGCCGGCGGGCCCGCAGCGCTTCGATGACCTCGTCGTCCCAGCGGTGTTGCCGGATCAGCCGGTAACGCTCGCCCGCGACCCACATGTACGCCTCGGCCTCGGTGCGGTCCCCGATCAGCTCCGCCTGCCGCATCATCTCCACCACCGGCAGGTACTCCTCGTCGTACCAGCGCCGGGCGATCGTGGCGCGGTCGAGGAATTTGCCCTCCGCCTGCATGAGCCGGAACCCCCACGCCTCGACGTGCTCACCGAGGTGCGCGTAGTCCCACGGGTCGCTCACCACGATCGCCGCGCGCGCCTCGCCGGTCAGCGGCACCCGCGACAGGAACAGCCGCCGGTAGTCCTTGACGATCAGGTCGCCCCGGTAGCGGATGCCCTTCGGGTCGAGCTTGGTGTGCACCTCGGTCACCGACGCCTCGATGGTCTCCAGCCCGAGCGCGTAGGCGACCGAAACGCGGTGGTGCCCGTCGATCACGAAGTGCAGGTCACCGACCCGGTACACCTCGATCGGCGGGATGTGCTCGCCGCGGCGCGCGGCCAGCGCGAGCCGTTCCCAGCGCTCCCGCACCCGGCCGGACGTGGGCCGGAACCGGCGGTCGAAGTCGCGGCCCCGGTCCACGCTGCCGACGATCGAGTTCAGCGGGATCACCCGCCGCCCGATCCGCCGCTCGCCCGCGTACCCCAGCGCGTCCACGACCTCGTCGAACGGCAGCATGATGTTGACGTCGTCGGGTTCCCGGCGCAGCCAGTTCGCCAGCCGGGACAGCACCTGCCGCCGCCGGGCGCGCAGGAAGTCGTGTTCGGCGTCGGCGCGGGGGAAGCCGGTGTCGCGCGCGGGGGTCACGTCCGCACCTCGTGCGGGGTGAACTCGATGAGGTGCTTGCCGACGACGTTGCGGACTCGGGTCTCGCCCATCCGGTGCTCCCGGGGGTGTTCGCCGTAGGGGTGGATGTGGCCGTGCAGCAACCAGTCCGGCCGCATCCGCTCGACCACCGGGTGCAGGCAGTCGAAGCCGCGGTGCGGCGGGTCTTCGCGGTCGCCGACGCCGCGCGGCGGGGCGTGCGTCAGCAGGACGTCGACGCCGCGGCCGTCGCGGCGCCGCCGGCGCGCCGCCTGCCGGACCAGGCCCCGGGCGCGGCGGGCCTGCTGCGCCTGGGTCCACTGGTTCGGCCCGTCGTTGTAGCGGACCGAGCCGCCCAGCCCCGCGATCCGCAGACCGCACACGTCGACCACGCGGCCGTCGGCGTTGATGCCACCGGCCGGACCGGGCCACGCCTGCGGGAACCCGGCCCGCAGGAACAGGCCGCCGTGGCGGGTGAACCCGGACAGGTCCGGGTCGTGGTTGCCGGGCACGAACACGCACGGCACACCGCCCAGCGCGTCGGTCAGGAACTCCAGGTAGTCGAACGGCAGGTCACCGGCGGCCAGGACGAGGCCGACGTCGCAGCCGGGGCCGATACCGGCCCACAGCCGCTCGTCGACCTCGTCGGCGACCACCAGTGCGCGCATGGGTCCACGATAAGGACTCCTCAGCGGGCCTGCGCGAGTTCCGGGTGGTCCGCGATCAGGACCGCCACCACCGCGATCCACGTCAGGGTCAACGCGAGCGCCCAGAACTTCACGCTCGTGAGCAGTCTGGTCATGAGTCGACTCCTTTCATCGAACACTTCAGGAATGGGCTACAGCCAGTTGTTCTTCCTGAATATTCGGTAAAGAAGCAGGCAGATCCCGAGAATCAGCACGAGAACCGCCGGATAGCCGAACTGCCAGCGCAGTTCCGGCATGTAATCGAAATTCATGCCGTAGATACCCGCGATCATCGTGGGCACCGTGATCATCGCCGCCCACGAGGTGATCTTGCGCATGTCGCTGTTCTGCTGGAGCGTGATCTTGGCGACCGTCGCGTTCACCAGCGTCGTCAGCAGCTCGTCGAAGTTGCCCACCCGCTCCGACACGGTGGTCAGGTGGTCGTCGACGTCGCGGAAGTACGACCGGACCTCGTCGGGCACCAGCCGGGTGAACCCCTCGGCCAGCCGGCGCACCGGCGTGACCAGCGGCAACACCGCCCGGCGCAGCTCCAGCACCTCGCGTTTCATGAGGTAGATCTGCTCCGCGCTGACCGTCGACCGCGGCGCGAACACGCGCGCCTCCATCTCGTCGATGTCCTCCTCGATCGACGAGGTGACCTCCAGGTACTGGTCGACGATGAGGTCGGTGATGGCGTGCAGCACCGCGGCCGGGCCGTTCACCAGCCGCTCCGGGTCCTCGTCGAGCTCACGGCGCAGCCGCGCCAGCCCGGAGTGCGCCCCGTGCCGGACGGTGATGATGAAGTCCAGCCCGAGGAACGCCATCAGCTCGCCGCTCTCCACGATCTCGTTGGCCGTGGTGGGCGACTCGTGCTCGACGTAGCGGACCGTCTTGAGCACCATGAACAACGTGTCGTCGTAGCGCTCCAGCTTCGGCCGCTGGTGCGCCTGCACGGCGTCCTCGACGGCCAGCTCGTGCAGGCCGTAGACCTCCGCGATGCCCTGGATCTGCTGCTGGTCGGGCTCGTGCAGGCCGATCCAGACGAACCCGTCACGCCGGCGCCGGACCTCCTTGATGGCCTCGGCGTGCGTCCAGCGCCCGGGCAGCCGTTCGCCGTCGACGTACACGGCGCAGTCGACGATGTAGGCCGACACCGGGACCGGCACGGGCGGCTCGACCCGGGTCGACCGGCCGTTGCCCCGGCCGCGCAGGCCACCGAGGGAGGGAATCGCAGGCATGGGATCTCCTGGCTTTCGCAGTGCGTACCACGACCGCCGGGCGGGCAGGAATGCGTCCGCTCGGCACTGACCAGCGTTTTCCCGGGCGAAAAGAGACCTAACGGCCGGAGAGGATTCCGGCCATGCGGAGGGAAACGCTGGGTTTACTAGGGAGCGGACTATCGCCACTACTCATCGTGCGTTCCTCACCTCCTCCAGCCGGACCGGCAACGTGGCGGCTGTCGCGTTGACGCACCGCCTCCATTGGCCGAGGGTACTCCTCAACATCAGTTGACGTCGCTCCAGGTCGGTGTGGCGTTACCCGCAGGGAGGTCGAGCGGTGCAGTTCGGGCGGTATTTCGAGGAGTTCGAGGTGGGCGCGGTGTACAAGCACTGGCCCGGCAAGACGGTGACCGAGTACGACGACCACCTGTTCTGCCTGCTCACCATGAACCACCACCCGCTGCACATGGACGCCCACTACGCGGCCGAGACCACCGACTTCGGCAAGAACGTCGTGGTGGGCAACTACGTCTACTCGCTGCTGCTGGGCATGTCGGTGCCGGACGTGTCGGGCAAGGCGATCGCGAACCTGGAGATCGAATCGCTCCGGCACGTCAAGCCGACCTTCCACGGTGACACCATCTACGGTGAGACCGAGGTGCTGGACAAGACCCCGTCGAAGTCGAAGGACGACCGGGGCGTGGTGTACGTGGAGACCCGGGGCTACAAGCAGGACGGCACGATCGTGTGCATCTTCCGCCGCAAGGTCCTGGTGCCGAAGCAGAACTACGGTGAGGCGCGTGGGGGCGAGCAACCGGGCCGTCCCGTTCCGCACGAGTGAGGGAGAGCGCGTGACGATCGGGTTGGCCGAAGCCAAGCGGCAGCTGAGCGAGTTCGCCGGGAGCGCGGCGGGCGAGTCGCCGCTCTACGAGCACCTCGCGTCGAAGGCCGCCAAGGACGACGAGGTGGCCGGCCTGCTGGCCGCCGCGCCCGGCGGGGCGAGCCCGGCGCTGCTGTTCGCGGTCGCGCACCGGCTCATCCAGGCCGACCCGATCCACCCGCTCTCGCGCTACTACCCGTCGCTGGGCGGGTTCGACGGCGTCGACGGCCAGACCTGGCCGGTGTTCCGCGAGTTCCTGCTCGCGCACGCGGACGACGCGGCCGGGATGCTCGCGTCGAAGTCGCTGGCGAACAACGAGGTGCGCCGGGCCGCGTCGGCCTTCCCCGGGGTCGCGATGGCCGCCAAGCAGGCCGGCGGCAAGATCGCGTTGATCGAGGTCGGCACCGCGGGCGGGTTGCTGCTGGGGATGGACAGGTTCGCCTACCGGTACCAGTGCGACGGTGGCGAGCAGCTGGTCGCCGGGCCGGCCAAGGCTGCCGTCGGGCTGCACTGCGCGCTCGACCTGGCGCCCGGCGCGGTGCTGCCGAAGCTGCCGAAGAAGCTGACCGTCGCCGCGCGGGTCGGGCTCGACCCGGCGCCGCTGGATCTGTCCGATGAGGACGAGCTGGCGTGGCTGGAGGCGTGCGTGTGGGCCGACCAGCCGGACCGGGTGCGGCTGCTGCGGGCGGCGGCGCTGGCGCAGCGCAAGTCGCCGCCGGAGATCATCGCCGCGGGCGCGGTCGGCGGGTTCGACGAGGCGGTGTCCCGGGTGCCCGCGGACCTGCCGCTGGTGGTGCTCACCAGCCGGACCATGGGCCACATCCCGGACGCCGACCGCGCCGAGTTCCTGTCCCGCATGGCCGCGCTGGGCCAGACGCGTCCACTGTGGTGGGTCATGGACGAGACGTACGAGCACGGGCTGTCCGCGGTGCTGCCGGGCCGGGACGAGCTGGCCTTCGCCCGGGACGGCCTGACGACGCTCGGGCTGGCGCGGCGCACCGCGGACGGCTGGGACGCCGTCGCCCTGGCCCGCACCACGCGCTACGGCGCCCGGATGACCTGGCTGGCCGCCTAGCTGTTGTGTGGCCGGGCCCACTGCGGTGAGGATGTGGTCATGGCTGAGGACACGTGGTTCACCCCGCTCACCCCGCTGGCGTTCCTGGAGCGCTCCGCCGAGGTCTTCGCCGACAAGGAGGCCATCGTCTACGGCGAGCGCCGCGTGACCTACCGCGAGTTCGCCGCCGAGGCGACGCGCGTGGCGCGGGCGCTGCGGGCGAGCGGTATCGAGCCCGGGGACCGCGTGGCGTACCTGCTGCCGAACATCCCGGAGATGCTGGTCGCGCACTTCGCGGTGCCGCTCGCCGGCGCGGTGCTGGTCGCGATCAACACCCGGCTCGCGCCGGCCGAGATCCGCTACATCCTCCAGCACTCCGGGGCGAAGGTGCTGGTCGTGGACGCCGCGTTGCACGCCTCGGTGCCGCCGGACGCCGGCGTGGACATCGTGACGGTGGTCGACGGCGCGGGGCCGGATCCGGCCGTCGGCGGCATCACCTACGACGAGCTGCTGGCGCGCGGCAGCGACGAGCCGCTGCCGTGGCGCGTCGCGGACGAGCGGTCGACGATCTCGATCAACTACACCTCCGGGACGACGGGACGGCCCAAGGGCGTCCAGTGCCACCACCGGGGCGCGTACCTGAACTCGCTCGCCGAGATCATCCATTCGGGTCATTCGCCGGAGTCGAAGTACCTGTGGACGCTGCCGATGTTCCACTGCAACGGCTGGTGCACGACGTGGGCGGTCACCGCGATCGGCGGCACGCACGTGTGCCTGCGGGCGGTCGACGCGGCGGAGATCTGGCGGCTGCTGGACGGCGAGGGCATCACGCACCTCAACGGCGCGCCGACGGTGCTGAACACGATCGCGGGCTACTCCGGGGCGCATCCGCTGTCGCGCGAGGTCGTGGTGACCACGGCCGGGGCGCCGCCGTCGCCGACCGTGATCCGGCGGATGACGGACCTGGGCGCGCGGCTGGTGCACGTGTACGGGCTGACCGAGACGTACGGCCCGTACACGGTGTGCGAGGCGCAGGAGGGGTGGATCAAGCTCGACATCGCCGAGCGGAGCAGGCTGATGGCGCGGCAGGGCGTCGGGATGCTGGTGACCGACGGGATCCGCGTGGTGGACGAGCAGATGCGCGACGTGCCCCGCGACGGCGTCACGATGGGCGAGGTCGTGATGCGCGGGAACAACGTGATGTCCGGCTACTTCGCCGACCCCGAGGCGACGGAGAAAGCGTTTCGCGGCGGCTGGTTCCACTCCGGCGACCTGGGCGTGTGGCACCCGGACGGCTACATCCAGCTGCGTGACCGGGCGAAGGACATCATCGTCTCGGGCGGCGAGAACATCTCGACGATCGAGGTGGAGGCGGCGCTGGACTCGCACGAGGCCGTCGCGGAGGTCGCGGTGGTCGGCGTCCCGGACGAGAAGTGGGGCGAGCGGCCCAAGGCGTACGTCGTGCTGCGCCCCGGGGCCGCGGTGACGGCCGAGGAGCTGCGGTCGCACGTGCGGGAGCAGATCGCGCGCTTCAAGGTGCCGGACCGGGTGGAGTTCGTGGCGGCGCTGCCGAAGACCTCGACGGGGAAGATCCAGAAGTTCCAGCTGCGCGAACGGGACTGGAGTGGCGCGGAGAGCCGCATCCAGGGCTGAAAGCGCCCTCAGCAGCGCGGAGGCGGCTCGCTCCGCGGGAACAACGCGCCCCTGCGGGGCGGCTCGGCACGAAGGCAGCGCGTTTCCGTCGGCTCGCCACAGCCGACAGGCCGCCGCGAGCAGCGATTTTCGCCGCAGCCGAGGCGTCGCCTCGGCAGCCGAGTTGCTGCTGCGGGGGAGGTTGGGGTGTCGCTGGTGGCGGTGTGCTGGCCGGGTCGCCGCGTATTGGCCCGGTGAGGTGGCGGTTTCGCCGCAGCCGAGGTGTCGCCTCGGCTGCCGAGTCGCTGCTGCGAAGAAAGGTGGGCGTCGCCGCGAGTGGGGTGCCGCCCGGGCCGCTCCTCGCCCGGCGAAGTGGCCCTGGGTTCCGCTGCCGGAAAGCGCCCTCAGCAGCGCGGCAGCATCTCCCAGCCACGCAGTGTGTCCGCCAGCCCATCGGTCAGCGCGAGCGCCGTGAAGGTCGCTTCGTCGACCCAGCGCACGTCGGCCGCGTCGTCGCCCGCCTGCAGGAAACCGCTCTCCACCTGGCAGACGTAGTCGTAGATCTCGTAGCGGCCGCGGACCACGTGCCCCGCCAGCGCGCCCGGCCGGACCACGAGACCGGTCTCCTCGCGCATCTCCCGGACCAGGGCCTCACTGTCCGTTTCGCCCGGTTCGACGCGTCCGCCGGGGATCGACCACAGTCCGCGTCCGGGCTCGTTCGCGCGCTGGACGAGCAGCAACCGGCCCTCGTGATCGTGCAAGATCCCGCCTACGCACCGCACGGACACCGGGCGAATCCCGCTCATGAGGGCAGCCTAACCCGGTCCCGCCGGACGCGGAGAGTAACCAACCGATTAGATCACAGCCGGACACTGACCCAAGCGCGGGACTTACCTCCCGTAACCCTGCGGAGTGCGGTACAACGTTACTGGTGAGCTTGCCAGTCCGATGCCGGAGTAAGAGACGGGATTGATCGTTGTGAACGCGAAGAAGATTGCCGGGCTCGTGGGTATCGCGTTGGTGCTGTTCTTCGTGATCGCCCAGCCGGGCAACGCGGCCAACCTGGTCAGCAACATCGTCGACTTCCTGCGTGAATCGGCCGAGGCCGTCATCACCTTCGTCAGCAACGTGTTCACTTCGTAGGCGGCCGGATAGGCTGGCTTGATGTTCGCCCCCCGGGATCCCGACGAGTACCTGCTCGACACCGAGCGGCGCGTGGTTCGGGTCCGCAGGCACTGGGCCTTCCTGGCCTGGGACACCTTCGAGACGATCGCCCTGCTCGCGATCTGCGTGATGGTGTCCTACCTGCTGCCACCGTCCCTGTGGGTGGTCCAGAACATCCTCTGGTACGCGGCGCTGCTCGTGGTCGTCGTGTACGCGTTCAAGGTCATCGAGTGGTGGGTCGAACGCCTGGTGGTGACCGACAAGCGGTTCGTGCTCACCAGCGGCGTCATCACCACCAAGGTCGCGATGATGCCGATCTCGAAGGTCACCGACCTGACCTACGAACGCTCGGCGTGGGGCCGGATGTTCGGCTACGGCACGGTCGTCGTCGAGTCGGCCGGTCAGATCCAGGCGCTGAACCGGATCGAGTTCCTGCCGAGCCCGGAGGAGTTCTACGACACCATCTCCGAACTCGTCTTCGGCGACAAGCACAAGCAGAGCGAGCGCTTCTCCATGATCAAGGCCCAGCGCCTGGCGCGCGGCAAGAAGATCGTCGGTTGAGGTGTCGTCGTGCCTGGTCGGCCGTGTGCCGGCCGGGTAGGCGACAATGATTCCGATGCGCATCGATCTGCACACCCACTCCACCGTGTCGGACGGCACGGACACGCCGGCCGAACTGGTGGCCACCGCCGGCGCCGCGGGGCTCGACGTGGTCGCGCTGACCGACCACGACACCACGGCCGGCTGGGCCGCGGCGGCCGCGGCGCTGCCGCCGGGTCTCACGCTCGTGCCCGGCGCCGAGCTGTCGTGCGTGAGCAGTTTCGGCGTCAGCATCCACCTGCTGGCCTACCTGTTCGACCCGGCGTCCCCGGCGATCGTGGCCGAGCAGACCCGGCTGCGGCAGGAGCGCCGCACCCGGCTGCGGGCGATGGCGGTGCGGATGCAGGCCGACGGCCTGCCGATCGACGCCGACGAGCTGCTCGAATCGCTCGGTCCGGACTCCCCGGCCGGCCGTCCGCACCTCGCGCAGGCCCTGGTGCGGGCCGGGCTGGTGACGAGCGTGGACCAGGCGTTCGCCGAGTACCTGGGCGCCGGCCGCGGCTACTACCTGCCGCGGCAGGACACGCCGGTGGAGCGGGCGATCGAGATGATCGCCGAGGCCGGTGGCGTGACCGTGTTCGCGCACCCGTTCGCGCGCAGCCGCGGGCGGATCGTGTCGGCGGAGTACATCGTCGGGCTGGCGGAGCTCGGGCTGACCGGGCTCGAGGTCGACCACCCCAACCACGACGAGGCCACGCGCGCCGAGCTGCGCGGGCTGGCCGATGAGCTGGGGCTGGTGCAGACCGGGTCCAGCGACTACCACGGCACGAACAAGACGATCCCGATCGGTGCGGAGAACACCGATCCCGAGCAGTTCGAGGCGCTCATCGACAAGGCGTCCGGCGCGCGGATCGTGGTGGGCTGACCTTGGCGGTCGCCGACTTCTTCGACGCGAAGCTGTTCCTGGAGGCGTCGATCACGCTGGTCGTGATCATGGACCCGCCGGGGACCGTGCCGGTGTTCCTCAGTCTGGTCGGCCGCAAGCCGCCCGCCGTGCGGGCGCGGGCGGCGCGGCAGGCGGTGCTGGTGTCGCTGCTGGTGATCTCGCTGTTCGCGATCGCGGGGCAGGCGATCCTGGCCTACCTGGGGATCGGGGTGCCCGCGCTGCAGGGGGCGGGCGGGCTGCTCCTGCTGCTCATCGCGCTGGACCTGCTGACCGGCCGCGGCGCGACGAGCGAGCCGAACGTGGTGGAGGACGTGAACGTCGCCCTGGTGCCGCTGGGCACGCCGCTGCTGGCGGGCCCGGGAGCGATCGCCGCGACGATCGTCTTCGTGCGGCAGGCGGCCGGGCACGTGGGCGCGTACGTGGCGCTGGCCTGCGCGATCGTCGCGGTGCACATCGTGATCTACGCGTGCATGCGGTTCTCCGGCGTGGTGATCCGGCTCATCAAGGAAAGCGGTATCACGCTGCTGGCGAAGATCGCGGGTCTGCTGCTGGCCGCGATCGCCGTGGAACTGGTCGCGAACTCGGTGCGCGGCTTCATCGAGGGCGGCTGACGCTCCACCGGCGACGCGCAGGTGTCAGCCGCCGATCACCGGCGGGCTGATGCGGTTGCCGTTCTCGTCGGTGCCGCCCTCGTGGCCGAAGATGCTGTCCGGATCGTCTTCGAGCAGGTACGCGGGCCGCTCGTGGTCCTTGTCCTCCTCCTTCTTCGAGTTGCCTGCCGGACCGGCCAGGCCCGTCCCGGACGCGCCGGCCTTGCCCGCCGCTCCGGCGCGGCCGCTGTTCGCGCTTTCCGCGGCGGCCCGCGCGCCCGGCTCACCGACCCCGGCCTTGCGGCCCGCCGCCGGTTCCTGGCCCGCGGCGCCGCCGAGACGGCCCGCCGCGCCACCGGCGGCCCGGCCACCCACGCCCGCCCGCGGCGGGACACCGGCACGGCCCGCACCCGCACCCGGGCGCGGTGACGTGCGGGTCTGGTCGGCCTGGCCCGGCGCGATCGGCATCATGCCCGCCCCGGCCGAGGTCCCCGAGCTGCCGGGAACCGTCGTGCCGGGGGAGCGGCCCCAGCCACCGGCGTGGTCGGCGAAACCGGCGGCCGGTGACGCACCGGTGGTCGGTCCGGCGCCCGGCAGCGGCACCGTGGGCGGCGCGATGCTCCCGACGGTCCGCACCCCGCCCGGGGAACCACCCATCGGGCCGACCCCGCCCGAACTCGACGCGATGGTGCTGTCGTTGGCGGCGAACTGCGGGGTCGTCGTCCCGCCGGTGTCGGGTTGCGCGGTCGGCGTCGCGTACACGGGCTGGGTCGAGCCGCCGGAGTGCAGCATCAGATCCCGCTGCGCCAGGACCGCCGCGGCCTCCTGCTGGGCCTGGTGCTGGAGCGCGGCCTGGTTCTGCATGTCGTTCATGGTGGCGGTGGCGGCCTGCCAGTCCCCGCCCGCGAGCTGCTGCCGGGCGGCGGCGACCGATTCCTCGACCGACCGGCCCGCCGGTTCCGGCATGCTGTTGCGCGCCTGAGAGAGGGCCGCGGAGGTCTGCGAATAGCGGTTGGCCGACAGGAAGGCCGCGTCCTTCGAGCTGTCCGCCCAGGTCGCGAGCGTGTTGAAGTAGCCGAAGGCGGAGTTCGCGCCGTCGCCCTGCCAGCCGGCCTGCTCCTTGGCGACACCCTGCCGGAGCGCGGAGGCCATCTCGCCGAAGGCGTTGCCGAGGTCGTTGACGATGGTGCCCTGCTCGTCGACCTCCTCCGGGGAGACACCGTCGGTGACCATCGTCTTCAGCTGCTCGTGCGGCACCCCGTCGTAGAGCTGGTCCGAGGGCGGCAGGCCGTCGCGGTAGGCGCCGCCCTCGGCCTGCAGCTTCCGCGTGTAGATCTGGCCGGACTTGATCGAGTAGCCGCCCGCGACCGCCTCGGCGTCCGGCCCGAAGAACTTGCCGGCGGACTTCCCCGCGGTCTCGGCGTAGACCTCCGACTCGTACCGGCGACGCGAGTAACCGTTGTCAGGCTGCGTCATGGCTCCCCATCCTCCCCTGGACTCAGCGATGCACCGCGGTCAGGTGCTGGTTGACCCGGTCCCGCACCCACTGGCCGATGCGCGCCCGGTCGGCCGGGGTGAACGTGTGCCGCTGCGCGCCGTCGGGCAGGTGCTCCACCGTGGTGAAGAACCGGCCGTCCGGGGTGTCGAACCAGGTCAGGCGGCCCGCGTCCACCCCGCGGACCGAGCACGAAACCACCCCGGCCCGCAGCGGCGGCGCCGCGAAGTACCGGTCCGCGACGCGCTTCTCCCGCGGCGGCTCCCCGCCGCCGAACAGATCGCCGCCGCGGGGCTGCGACACGTAGTTGACGGGCGCGATGCGCACCGGCGGCACCTCCGGCAGCGGGTCGAGCAGTTGCGGGAGCACCTGGCCCGCACGCAGCTCGTGGAACGTGACGTCGTCGCCGGTCTGGCGGCTCAGCACGCCGTGTTGGCCGGCCCAGCCGCCGCGCGCCAGGATCTGCGCGTCGGTGGTCAGCTCGGCCACGACCTGGGTGACGAGCACCTCGGGCCGCGCCCACAGCCGCAGCAGGTCCTCGAACTCGGGTTGCAGCCGGTCCCGCGACATGCGTCCGAGCCGGTGCCAGTGCTCGAACACGCGCCGCCGCTGCTCGGCCCGCTCGGTCCGGGTCCCGCTCACGAACGGGACCTTGTGCGGGTAGACGAACCTCCCGAGGCCCAGTTCCTCGTCGAGGATGTCCAGTTCGGCCGGCGCCGCTTCGAACGTCAACACGCACTGCCCCCTGATCCGAATGCCAACCGCCCAGATCATATGCGCAGCGGGGCGCGGGCGGAGCCGAAAGTGTCGGAGGTGGTGCGTACCGTAGTGAGCGTGGAGCAACTGGGGTTCGAGTTCGCGGTCCAGCCGCGGCGGTTGACGAAGGTGAGCCCGGCGCGGCTGGCCACCTTCGCGGACTGCCCGCGCCGGTATCGCCTGGCCTACCTCGACCGGCCGACCCCGCAGCGCACGGGGCCGTGGGCGCACAGCACGCTCGGCGCGGTCGTGCACAACGCGTTGCGTGCGCTGTTCGACCTGCCGCCCGCGCGCCGCACGCCGGAGCGCGCCGCGGCGCTGTTGTCGGAGCACTGGCAGGACGCCGGTTTCGCCGACGCCGAGCAAGCCGCGACGTACCGCGCGCGTGCCAAGCAGTGGGTGGCCGAGTACGTCGAGCAGCACGACGTGACCAGCGATCCGGTGGGCATCGAGCGCTGGGTGTCGGCGCCGGTGAACCCGGAGCCGGGGCAGCCGGCGTCGATGATCATCGAGGGCCGCGCGGACCGGATCGACCAGCGCGGCGGCGAGCTGGTGATCGTGGACTACAAGACGGGCCGCCGCGCGCCGGACGAGTACGAGGCCCGCAGCTCGCAGGCGCTGGCGATGTACGCGGTGGCGGCCGAGCGGACGTTGCGGCGGCCGTGCACGAAGGTCGAGCTGCACCACCTGCCCAGCGGCACGGTCGCGGAGGCGACGCACACGCCGGACAGCCTGCGGCGGCACCTGCGGCGCGCGGAGGAGACCGCGGAGGACGTCCGGCTGGCCACGGACACCCTGGAAGCCGGCGGCGACGGCGACGTGCTGTTCCCCGCCCGCCCCGACCGCCGCTGCGGCTGGTGCGACTTCCGCCCCAGCTGCGAGGCCGGACAGGCGGCCGCCGCGGCGGCGAAGCCGTGGGAGCTGCTGGCGCCGTAGGGGCGAGGCCGGGCTCAGGAGCCCCGCTCGGCAGCGGGCGGTGGCGGTTGCTGGCGCCGTAGGTGTGGGGCTGACCGCGTGGCTGGTGTGTGCGGCCGGACCGTGGGGGTCGTTGGCGCCGTAGGTGTGGCCGGGCGGTCGGCTGGTGTGGGTCGAGGTCGTGGGGGTTGCGGTGCCGGGTGGTTCTCGCCCAGCCGCCGATGGGGTGACCGGCCGGCCGCGGCACGAATTCCCTCGGAAACTCCAGAGTCAGGTCGCGCCGCCCTCCGCGGCGTCACCGAAGGCGGCGGCTTGTGCTTGCGCGATGAGGGCCGGTAGCGAGGTCTTCCCGTCCTCCTCGGCCCAGCGCACCAGCGCCGTGTGCATCGCGGCCAGACAGGCTCCGGCCGCTGCTCGGGCTTGGAACGTCCCCTCGGGGTCGGTCACGCCGAGGGCGTCCACGATCGCCTCCTGCAGGGCGTAGTGGTTGTCCAGGTGCCTGGCCCGCAGTGCCGGTGCCGAGATCATCAGCCGGAGACGCGCGAGCAGGTGCCGCCTCGTCGCGGGGTCACCCTCGGTCAGCGTCGCCGTCGCGTCGACGAGTGCCCTGCCGATCCGGCGGACCAGCGGCTGCGCCGGCGAAGTCGCGGCGAGCCGCTCGGCGACGAGCCCGCCGAGCTGGTCGGCGAGCACGAGGTCTTCCTTCGTGGGGAAGTGCCGGTACACGGTCATCGCCGAAACACCCGCGGCCTCGGCGACCTCGTTCACGGTCGTCGCGTCGTAGCCGCGTTCGGTGAACAACCGCACCGCGTGCGCCTGGATCACGCGCTGCGTTTCGGCTCGTTGTCGCGCCCGCAACGTTGATTGCCGCTCAGCCACCTGGTAGACAGTACCGCAATGGTAGTCACTAACAATTCGGTGGCAGCTAACAGACTGGGGTGATCGGTGTGCGAACGGCTTTGGTGACCGGGGCATCGCGTGGCATCGGACGGGCGATCGCGGCTCGCCTCGCCGCGCAGGGGGCGGTGGTGGTCGTGCACTTCGGCACGGACGCCGAGGGCGCGGCGGCGACGGTCGCCGAGATCGAACGCGACGGTGGGCGCGCGTTCGCCGTCGGGGCGCGGCTGGGTGTGGACGACGACGTCGAAACGCTCTTCGCGGGCGTCGAGTCCGCCTTGGCGGGGCGGCCGCTGGACATCCTCGTCAACAACGCCGCGGCCGCACCCGCCGGACCGCTCGGAGCCACGACGCGGACCGAGTTCGACCACCTCTTCGCCGTCAACGTGCGTGCGCCGTACTTCATCATCCAGCGCGCGTTGCCGCTGTTCCGCGACGGCGGCCGCATCATCACGATCTCGTCGGTCGCGACCCGGATGGCCAACCCGGCCCAGACCTCGTTCGCCATGACGAAGGGGGCCGTGGAAACGATGAGCATGACGTTGGCCAACGAACTCGGTGCCCGGGGCATCACGGTGAACGCGGTCGCTCCCGGCGCCACGCGGACGGCGACCAACGGTTCCGCGTTCGAGGCCCCGGGCCTGGCCGAGTTCATCGCCGGCTCGACGGCGCTGAACCGCCTCGGCGAATCCGGCGACATCGCCGACGTGGTCGCGTTCCTCGCCTCCGACGCGGCGCGCTGGATCACCGGTCAGGTCATCGACGCCAGTGGCGGCCTGTTCCTCGGGCCGCGCGCCTGACCGGGATCCCCGGTGCGGGTGGTCCCGATTCGGCCCGTCGCGGGCGTGGTGGAATCCTCGGGGGTCCCGGTCGAGGAGTGGAACAGGGTGAGCGAGGACATGACGGACACCGAAGAGCTGGCGCTGGCCCCGGCGCGTGGCCGGAGCCGGACGGCCCGGCGGTGGCGCGGGCTCACCGGCTCGCTGGCGGCCGGGCTCGTCGCGCTGGCTGTGCTCGTGCTTGGTGCCGGGCTGCTGTGCGCCTTCCTCGACGTCCCCGGGCCGGGTGCCGCGCCGATGATCGCCCACCCGGCGGCCGCCGTGCTGGCCCTTCTCGCGCAGCGCGTCGCCGATCGGAAGGACGGGGTTCTCGCCGGCGCCGCCGGGCTCGCGGTGCTGATGATCCTCGCCGGCGCGTTGTGGACCTTCTGGTGGGCCTAACCCAGCCACTCCCGCCACGCGCGTAGCAGCACCCGCAGCAACGCGGCCGGGTTTTCGGTGTTCGGGGAGTGCGCGGCGCCGCGGATGAGTTCGAACGGCGCGCCCAGCCGCGCGGCCATCTCGCGCTGCGCCGCCACGCTCCACGCGTCGTCCCACTCGCCCGCGACCACCAGCGTCGGGACGCCCGTCGCGGCGAGGGCGTCCACCAGGTCCGGCTCGGTCCGCAGGCCGTCGGCCATGCCCAGCAACCCCACCGGGCTCGACGCCAGGAACCGCAACCGCAGGAACTCCTTCAGGTCCGCCGGCATCGCCGCCCACATCGGTGACCGCGCGCTCACCTGCTCCCGCACCCGGTACACCTCGTCCAGCCCGGACGTCCGCAACACCGGCTCACACGCCCCCAGCGCCCGCCGCCGGGCGCCGTCGGGCAACTCGCCGGGGCCGCTGTCCAGCAACGTCAACCCCACGACCGGCGCGCCCGCCAGCACCGCCGCCCGCGCGACCAGCCCGCCGTAGGAGTGGCCGAGCAACACCACCGGCCCCTCGACATCGGCGACCAGCTCGGCCACCACCGAACCCAGCGCGGACGGCAGATAAGCCTTCTCGTCCGGCGGGCCGGGCGACTCGAACTGGCCCGGCAGATCGATCGCGACCGCGCGGAAACCACCGTCCGCCAAGCCGTCCAGCAGCGGGGCGAAGTCCTCTTTGGACCCCGTGTACCCGGGCACCAGGACGGCCGTCGCCGTCGCGGGAGCCGGTGTGCGCAGCGCCGCCAGGCCCCGCAGCCGCACCTTCTCGGCCCCGTGCGGCGTGAGCTGACCGGTCACGACAACGCGACCAGCGTGTTCCCGCGCTGCTCGAACAGCACCGGTCCGAGCGCGGCCAGGCGCACCGGTCCGGTGTAGCCGTGCCGGTCCACCGCGATGGTGCGGATCGTCGACCCGTCCGACTCGTTGAGCACCGCCAGCCCGCCCTGGATCGGCACGACCAGCTGGTGCGCGAACGTGATGCCCGGCCCCAGCGCGCTGTTCAACGTCCACAGTGGAGTGAGATCGTCCCGGGACAGCGCCATCGTCTTCGAGCCGGTGAACCAGTACACGTTCGCCGACGTGGTCGACGTGACCGGCGCCAGGCCCACCGGGTCCTGCGCCAGGTCCGACGCCGGCACGTCCAGCGGGTACGCCGCCGTCTGCTCGCCGTCGGCGTCGTACCGCACCAGCAGCCGCTGGTCCGGCAGCGCGACCGCCGTGTAGTCACCGGACATCGCGACCAGCTTCGCGTTGTGCCCGGCCACGATCGCGCTGAACGACACCTGCGGCTCGTCCGACTCCTTCGGCACGGCCTTCATCACCGTCAGCCGGTCTCCCGGATCGCCGGGGCAGCGCTCGATCACGCCGATCCGCCCGGACGCCATCGCGACCGACCCGTACGTGCACCCGGTGCGCGGCTGCTTGCCGGGGTTCACCAGGGCGGGGACCTTGCCGTACTCGTTGGTCTCCACGAGGTCGTCCCGCCAGGTCACGAGCAGCTCGGACCCGGTCGCGGTGACCTGGCTGCCGTCGGTCACCAGCCGCGTGCCCAGCGGCGCGCTGCCGGTGCGCTGCGCCTTGCGCAGCCCGGTGTCGATGCCGAGCCCGACCACCTCGGAGCAGCCGGACTCGCCGTTCACCCCGTCCTTGCGGTACACCGCCAGCACCCGGCCCCAGGCCTCGGCAGCGGTGCACAACGTCAGGTCGCGGGCGTAGCGCCAGCGCACCGCGCCGGTGAGCGGGTCGCGACCGGCGATCTCACCGCCGTTCGCGGTCGCCACCGCCGTGCCCTCGGCGATCGGGACCGGGGCCGCGTCGCTGGGCGCCTGCCACAGCTCACGCAGCGTCGCCGGCACCGTCGCGGGCGAGGGCGGCAGGGGAGTGCCCGGCGCGGACGTCTCCTGGGTCGTCGCGCGGTTCGCGCTACCGGCCCAGATGACGACGCCGGTGACGACCACGACGACGGTGATCGCGACCGCGATCACCCGGTCGCGTGGCCGGTTCCACGGCGACGGCCGCTCGCGTCACGGCCGCTGGGGAGCCGGCGCCGGGGCGGGAGCACCGGCCAGCACGTCCTCCGCGCCGATCGGCCCGGCGGCCGCATCGCCCTCGGGACGGCGGTGCCGTCCTCCCGCCTCGGGCTCGCTCACGTTCCTGCTCCCGGTGTTCGCCGGCGCCCCCGCGGCGCCGGTCGGCCTCAGTCTGCCGAACCCGGTGTATCAGACGTGTTCGCCGACGCGCTGGCCGAGCCCGAACGGCGACGGCGGCGACGACGGGCGGGTCGCTCCGCGGACTCGCCGGCCTCTCGCTCGGCCGGGCCCTTCTCGGACGGGCCGGAGGCCTCGCCGACCGCCTTGCCACCGCGCGTGCGGCGGCGCGGACGGCGCTCCTCACCCGACGACTCGCCGGTGGCCTCGGCCGCCTCGCCCTCGGCGGGCTTCGCCGCGCCACGCGTGCGGCGGCGGCTGCGGGTGGTCGCACCGCCGCTGCCCCGGCGGCCGCCCATCTGCTCCTCCGGCTCGGCGGCCAGCCCGGCGCGGGTGCGCTTGGACAGCGGCAGCCGCCCGGTGGCGTCCTCCGGGATGTCCAGGTTGCTGAACAGGTGCTTCGACGTCGAGTACGTCTCGACCGGCTCGGCCATGTCGAGCTTGAGCGCGTCGTTGATGGCCTGCCAGCGGTGCATGTCGTCCCAGTCGACCAGCGTGATCGCGACACCGGTCTTGCCCGCGCGGCCGGTGCGGCCGATGCGGTGCACGTAGGTGCTCTCGTCCTCGGGCGTCTGGTAGTTGATCACGTGCGTCACGTCGGTGACGTCGATGCCGCGGGCCGCGACGTCGGTGGCGACCAGCACGTCGACCTTGCCCGAGCGGAACGCGCGCAGCGCCTGCTCGCGGGCGCCCTGGCCCAGGTCACCGTGCACCGCGGCGGCGGCGAACCCGCGCTCGGCGAGGTCGTCGGCCACCTTCTGGGCGGTGCGCTTGGTGCGGGTGAAGATCATCGTCAGGCCGCGGTCCTTGGCCTGGAGCACGCGGGCGATCAGCTCCGGCTTGTCCAGCGAGTGCGCGCGGTAGGCGAACTGGGTGGTGCGCTCGTGCACCGCGCTGGAGTCGTTCTCCTCGGCCCGCACGTGCGTCGGGCGGTTGAGGAAGGTGCGGGCCAGCTTGATGATCGGGTCCGGCATCGTGGCCGAGAACAGCATGGTCTGCCGCTCGTCGGGCACCATGGTCAGGATGCGCTCGATGTCCGGGAGGAAGCCCAGGTCGAGCATCTCGTCGGCCTCGTCCAGCACCAGCGCGCGGACCTTGCCCAGGACCAGCGCCTTCTGCTCGGCGAGGTCGAGCAGGCGGCCCGGGGTGCCGACGACCACGTCGACGCCCTTGCGCAGCGCGCTGATCTGCTGCTCGTAGGGGCGGCCGCCGTAGATGGCGAGCGTGCGCACGTCCAGGTGCTTGGCGGCGTCGGTGATGTCGCGGGTGACCTGCAGGCACAGCTCACGCGTCGGGACGACCACGAGCGCCTGCGGGGTGCCGTCGCCGGGGGAGACCACGCGCTGCAGCAGCGGGACGCCGAAGCCCAGCGTCTTGCCCATGCCGGTGCGGGCCTGGCCGATCAGGTCGTCGCCGGCCAGCGCGAGCGGCAGCGTCAGGGCCTGGATGGCGAAGGTGTGCTCGATGCCGGCCTCGGCGAGCGCGCGCACGATCTCGGGGCGGACGCCCAGCTCGGCGAAGGTGGGCGTGGCGGGCTCGACGTGGTCGGCCTGCAGCGGGTGGGAGGTGTCGGTGTCGGGAACCCCGGTCTCGCTGTGCTCGAGGGCCACCGGGTCGGTCGTGTTTTCCGGATTCGTCGCGGTCAGTGTGATCGCCTCTCTCTACCAGCGCGCACGGCCTGGTCGAGATTGGGCACTCAACCGGCGGGAAGGTCCACCGGGAATGCCTGGACGGCGTGCACGCGCATTACCTGCCGCTCGCCCTGCGCCCGGGTGTGCTCGTCCTCCGGCGAGTCGAGGCGGGTGTGCCTCGGGTGGGGCGCATCTGAGCTGATGCGGTAGCTTTCCCGTCCAATTGTAACGGGTGCGGCCCCGGCCTCGGCATTTCGGCCCGGTGTGTCCACGTTAGATTCGTCTCTCCGGCGCGGCGGTACGCTCACGGCCGTGACACGAGAGATCAGCGAAGGCGTCGTCGACCTGCTCGGGGTCATCGCGTACGGCGAGTTGTCCGCGTTCGACCGGATGGCGGAGGACGCGCGGAAGGCGCCCACCCTGTCCGGGCGCGCCGCGCTGTCGGCGATGGCGGCCGCCGAGATCGGGCACTACGAGATGCTGGCGAAGTTCCTCGCCGACCACGGCAGGCGCGTCGAGGACGCGATGGCGCCGTTCGTGGCCCGCTTCGACGCCTGGCACGCGTCCACCGCGCCCCGGTCGTGGCTGGAATCGCTGGTCAAGGCCTATGTGGGGGACGGGCTGGCGGCGGACCTCTACCGCGAGGTCGGCAGCTGGCTGGACCCGGAGACCAAGGACCTGGTGGTCACCGTGCTCGCCGACACCGGGCACTCGGCCTTCGCCGAGCGGGAGGTCGCGGCCGGGATCGAGGCCGACCCGAAGACGCGGGACAAGCTGGCGCTGTGGGGGCGGCGGCTGCTCGGCGAGGCGCTCACCCAGGCGCAGTACGTGGTGGCCGAGCGGGACCCGCTGGCGGAGCTGATCGTGTCCGGGTCGGGCGACCTGTCGGGAATCGCCGGGCTGTTCCGGCGGTTGCAGCAGGGGCACACCAAACGGATGCAGGTGCTCGGGCTGGGCTAGCCTGGGCAGTGGAGTACGTGGCAGAACCCAGTCGGAGGTAGCAGGTGGAGGTCAAGATCGGCATCAAGGACACCCCGCGTGAGCTGGTGGTGTCCAGTGGCCAGTCCGCCGAGGAGGTCGAGAAGCTGGTCGCCGACGCGCTGAAGACCGCGGACGGCCTGTTCAGCCTCACCGACGACAAGGGGCGCAAGTTCCTGGTCCCGTCGGACCGGATCGCCTACGTGGAGATCGCGCCCACGGACGTGCGCCGGGTCGGGTTCGCGGTCGGTTCCTGACAAGCAGACGCGAAGAAGGGGCGCCCACCGGCTGGTGGGCGCCCCTTTCTGCGTTTCACGGGTGACGCGGTTATTCGGCCAGTTCGGCCAGTGTCCTGGGCACCGTGAACGGCGGGGTGCTCGTCCCGAGGATGCGGTAGCGGCCCCACGGGTCCGGGTCCGACAACTCGCCCGCCGCGGAGCCGTCCGGGGTGCGGATCTCGCCCTTCTTCTTGCGGCCACCGCACAGCTCGTCCAGCCGGGCGTTCGGCGCGATGCGGCCGTACCAGCGGTAGTAGCCGTCGATCGGCTGGAAGTGGCCCCTCAGCGCCACCTCGACGGGCACCTCGGTGCCGTCCACCACCACCGTCGCGGGACCGGTGTAGCCGTCTTCGTCGTCAGCCGACATCCGTTTCCTCCTTCGGGCGCACCCGTCCGAGCTGGACGATCTTGTTCTCCTCCAGCGGCTTGTTCGGGTCGATCGTGACCCCGTGCTGGCGGGCCAGCCCGTCGATGGCGGCCCAGATGATCTGCGTCAGGTACTCCACGACGCTGTCCCGGCTCATCGACCGGCGCTCCAGCCACCACTCACCCGTGTTCTGGACCATTCCGACGATCCCGTAGGCCCACGGCTCGGCGGCGCCGGAGTCCATGTTGAACATCCGCATGTAGTCGCCGAGCAGGGCGGTCAGCGCGGTGGCGATCAGTTCCTTGTCCTCGGCCACCACGTCGGCGTCGGCCTGCTTGCCCGCGAACGAGCCACGCGCCAGCAGCCGGTACAGGTTCGGGTGCTCCTCGATGACGGTGAAGAACGCGTCCAGCGCCATGCGGATCCGCGGCACCGGCGCCAGCTCGGCGTTGATCGCCGGCACCAGGCGCGAGAACAGCAGCTCGGTGCCCCGCTGGCCGAGCGCGTCGTACAGGTCGGCCTTGTCCGCGAAGTGCCGGTACAGCACCGGCTTGGTGACCCCGGCGCCGACGGCGACGTCGTCCATCGCCAGGTCCGGCCCGCGCTCGTCCAGCGCCTTCAGGGCCGCCTCGACGAACTCGGCCCGCCGCTCCACCCGGTGCTTGCGCCAGCGGTCGCGGCGCGCGTCGCCGGTCGCCGGCTCGCCGGCCGAGGGGTGCTTGCCGCTGCGCTTGACACGATCCGTCACGCGCCCCATGCTACCAGAGGTAACTGTTACCACGGGTTACACAATCAGTGGGGAGCACGCGATGACGCGAACGCTGGATGACCACGGCCGGGAGAAGACCGCGGAGCGGTTGCTGAAGTCCTCGGCGAACAAGTTCTACGACCCCGAGGTCGACATCGACTGGGACGCCCCACTGGACGAGGGCAAACCGTTCCAGCTGGAGCACCGCAGCTCGCTCTACGGCACGCACCTGTGGGACCGGCTCAGCGAGGAGCAGCGGCTCGAGCTGGGCAGGCACGAGCTGGCCAGCGTCGCCAGCAACGGCATCTTCTTCGAGGTGCTGCTGATGCAGCTGCTGCTCAAGGAGGTCTACAACTCCGACCCCACCACGCGTCACGTGCAGTACGCGCTCGCCGAGATCGCCGACGAGTGCCGCCACTCGACGATGTTCGCGCGCTCGGTCGAGCGGGTCGGCGCACCGGCCTACGGGCCGGTCAAGATCGTGCACCGGCTGGGCAAGCTGCTGCAGTTTATCGGCTACGGGCCCGCGCTCTACGGCTCGATCCTGGTCGCCGAGGAGATCCTCGACCGCATCCAGCGGGAGAGCATGGCCGACGAGAACATCCAGCCGCTGGTGCGCATGGTCAACCGCATCCACGTGCTCGAAGAGGCGCGGCACGTGACCTTCGCCCGTGAGGAGGTCACCCGCGGCATGGCGAAGCTGTCCAAGGCCGAGCTGCTCTACCAGCGCTGGCTGATCGCCGTCGTCAGCTTCGCGATCACCCGCAGCCTGATCAACCCGCGCGTCTACAAGGCGGTCGGCCTCAACCCGCGCGAGGCGTGGGAGACCGCGATGAGCAACCCGAACTGGCACGAGACGCTGCGCTGGTCCGGCGAACGCATCATGGCGTTCCTGGACGAGGCCGGGCTGGTCGGCCAGCCGGGCACGTACTGGTGGCGCAAGTCCTTCCTGCTGGGGGCCCGATGACGGCGACGGTCCGTCGAAGGGGGACGGACCGTCGCTTCACCACCAGCGACGGCACCGTCCTCCACGTCGACGCGTCCGGCCCGCGTGACGCCACCGTCACCCTGGTCCTGGTGCACGCGTGGACGCAGGACCACCTGGAGTGGGACCCGGTCCTGCCGCTGCTGCCGACGGGGGTGCGGGTGCTGCGCTACGACCACCGCGGCCACGGCTGGTCCGAGCCGGCCAAGCCCGGCACGGCGACCGTCGCGCAGCTGGCCGACGACCTCGCGGAGCTGATCGCCGAGCTGGCGCCGGCGGGCAGGCTGGTGCTGGCCGGGCACTCGATGGGCGGGATGACCGTGATGGCGCTGGCCGAGCGGCACCCGGAGCTGGTGGAGTCGCGGGTCGACGGGGTCGCGTTGATCGCCACGTCGTGCTGCGACATGGACCGGCTCACGCTCGGGCTGAACGGGCGGGCCGGACGGGTGGCGGCGCGCGTGGACAAGACGTTCGGGCGGCTGCTGAACCGGTGGGGCGCCGAGCACGTGCCGATCCCGGCGCCGCTGGCGCGGCCGTCGGTGAAGTGGCTGGCGTTCGGGAAGAAGGTCCGCCGCGCGGACGTGCGCGCGATGACGGAGCAGTTCCTGCGGGCGCACCCGCGCAGCGTGGGCGGGTTCCGGGACTCGATGTCCGACCACGACCGGCGCAAGGCGCTGGCGACCCTGCGCGGCACGCCGACGGTGGTGATGGTCGGGGACCGGGACCGGATCACGCCGGTGCACCACGCGCGGGTGATCGCCGAGGAGCTGCCGGACGCGGAGTTCGTGCTGTTCCCCGGCGCGGGCCACGAGCTGACCTACGAGCGAACCCGCGAGGTCGCGAAGCGGCTGAGCCGCCTGCTGCGGAACTAGCCGGACTCGCCTGGCGCGTGCTGGAGCGGGAAGCCGCCGCCGATGCCGCGCCAGGCGAGCGTCGCGGTCAGCGACACCGCCTCCTCGCGGCTCATCGTGCTGTGGTGGGCCAGCCAGAAGCGGGCGCTGACCTGGCTCAGCCCGACCAGGCCGACCGCCAGCAGGCGTGCCCGGCCCTCGTCCAGGCCGGCGTCGGCCGTGATGGTGTCCGTGATCGCGTTCACGCACTCGGTGGTGGCGCGGTCCACGGCCTCCTGCACGACGGGCTCGCCCCGCAGGTCGGATTCGAAGATCATCCGGAAGGCGCCGGTCTCGCTGGCGACGAAGTCGAAGAACGCGCCGACCGCGGCCCGCACGCGGAGCTTGTTGTCGGTGGTCGAGGCCAGCGCCTCGTTCACGCGCGCGACCAGCTCGTCGACGTGGTTCTCCAGCAGCGCGGTGTAGAGGTCGAGCTTGCCGGGGAAGTGCTGGTACAGCACGGGCTTGCTGACACCGGCCTGTTCGGCGATCTCGTCCATGGCCGCCGCGTGGTACCCGTTGGCCGAGAAGACCCGCTGCGCCGCGGCCAGAAGCTGAGCGCGCCGCTCGGTCCGGGGTAGCCGGACTCCCCGCTGTTGCGCCGCCGCAGTCTCCGTCATGCTTTCCTCCCAAAGAACCCGTTCGAGATTACTCGCCGGTATCGCCGAGTCGCCAAGGGACGGGTCGGTAGGCATCCTGGATTGATGACCGACACCGTCCCGAGTTCCCGGCCGACCCCGGATTCCGGGGCGCCCCGGGTGCCCGTCACGCACGTTCCGCTGTCCACTCGTGAGTTACCCGAACTGGACCCGAAACTCCCGCCGTGGCCCGGCGAAACCGAGCAGGTCGGCGGCGTCTCCCTGCACGTCCGCCGCACGCCCGGCGCCCAGGACGAGACCGTCCTCTACGTGCACGGGCTCGGCGGGTCGTCGACGAACTGGACGGATCTGGCCGCGCTGCTCGCGCCGACGGCCGGGGGTGTCGCGATCGACCTGCCCGGCTTCGGGTTCTCCGAGCCGGAACGCGCGTTCGACTTCAGCCTCGACGCGCACGCCGAGGTGGTCGCCAAGTTCATCACGGGCCTCGGCGTCGGCCCCGTGCACCTGGTCGGCAACTCGATGGGCGGGGCGGTGTCCCTGCTCGTCGCGGCGCGCCACCCGGACCTGGTCAAGACGCTGACGCTGATCTCGCCCGCGATGCCGGACCGGCGGCCCGACCCGCGGCGGCTGTCCGATCCGCTGATGGCGCTGGCCTACCTGCCGTTCATCGGCCGCCGCGCCCGGCGCAGGCTCGCCGCCTACACCGCGCAGGAACGCGCCAAGATGGTGATCAAGCTGTGCTTCGCCGATCCGGACTCCTTCCCCGAGCACCGCATGGCCGAGCTGGTCGAGGAGCACAGCGCCCGCGCCGAGCTGGCCTGGGCGAACCTCGCGATGTCCCGGAGCACGTTCGGGATCTTCCGGACCTGGTTCGCGCGGGGCGCGGCGTCGCTGTGGCGGGTGGTGCCGAACGTGACGGTTCCCACGCTCGTGGTGTGGGGCACCGAGGACAAGGTGATCTCCGTCCGCCGGGCGGCGCGGACCGCGAAGCTGCTCCCGCGCGGGCGCCTGCTCGTGCTGCCGAGGACCGGTCACGTGGCGCAGATGGAACGCCCGATCGTCGTAGCGAAGGCTGTTCTGGGTATGTGGGAGGAAGTCGCCGCCGGTTCGTGGTAGCCCATTCGAGCTAATTCGAGTTCGCAGCGTGACGGCTTGGTCGCGCGTTGCGTAACTCTGCGCATGTGGCAATCTGGGACCCGTGAATCGGGCGAGTAACGGCGAGCGTGGCGAAGGACGGCGAGCGCAGTACGCGCCACCGTCGGGCCGGTCGTCGGTCCGCCTGAGTGAGGACCGCTACCGCCCGCGTGCGCGCCGCGTGCAGGCCGAGCCGCTGACCGCGTCGTGGAAGCCGCCGCAGGCGCAGCTCGAGCAGGACCCGGAGGAAGCCCGCGAGGCGCGCCGCCGCAAGGGCCGGATGCGGCGTCTCGTCGGCGCCTACGGCTGGCGCGCGTACGCACTGCCGGTCCTCGTGGTGATCACCGTCCTGGTGGTGTTCAACACCGCCACCGAGCCGGCCCCGCCGCAGACGAACTCCGCGTCGCAGGCCGTGGACGGAGGTGCCGGGCAGGGCGGGGACAGCGTGCTGTCCGAACAACCGGCCGCGCCACGCGACCTCAACATCCCCACCGCCGAGCTGCCGACCGGCGGTGATTTCACGCCGGGCGGCTCGATGGCCTACCACGTCGTGCCGGTGCCCAACGACGGTGTGAGCGGCAAGGAGGCCGGCAGCGGCGGGAAGCTGTACCACTACACGATCGAGGTCGAAAACGGCATCGACCCGGCCAGCTACGCCGGGGACGACGCCTTCGCCAGCGCCGTCGAGCGGACGCTGTCGGACGTGCGCAGCTGGATCGGCACCGGCAAGGTCAAGCTGCAGCGGGTCGGCGCGGACTACCCGGACATCGACTTCCGCGTGAGCCTCACCACTCCGGACACCGCCAAGCGGCCGGACGTGTGCGGGTTCAGCATCCCGTTCCCGACCTCCTGCTACTCGCGGGCGTTCGACCACCGCGTGGTGATCAACCTCGCCCGCTGGGTGCGCGGGGCGATGGCGTTCACCGACCTCGGGCTGTACCGCCAGTACGCGATCAACCACGAGGTCGGGCACGCGCTGGGCAAATCGCACGTGGGCTGCCAGGAGAACGGCGCGCTGGCGCCCGTGATGATGCAGCAGACCTTCGGGGTGTCCAACAACTACGTGGCCCAGCTGAACGCGGTCGACCAGTACAACTCGAAGGCCGTGCCGGCCGACGGCAAGACGTGCGTGCCCAACGCCTGGCCGGTGCTCCAGTTCGGCGACAGCGCTCCCGCCGGCTGACCCGGTCCCACATCCTGGGACGGCGGGAAGAGTCCGGTCGCGCTCCGTGTTGTGGATACTTGGGGAGCGACAACGACAGCCGCGCGAACTTGGAGGACCGATGGCAGGCACGCTGCCGCCGCTCGTGGAGCCGGCGGCCGAACTCACCAAAGAAGAGGTGGCCCGCTACAGTCGGCACCTGATCATCCCGGATGTCGGGATGGACGGGCAGAAGCGGCTGAAGAACGCGAAGGTCCTGGTCATCGGTGCGGGCGGCCTCGGCAGCCCGGCGCTGCTGTACCTGGCCGCCGCGGGTGTCGGCACCCTCGGCGTGATCGACTTCGACGTGGTCGACGAGTCGAACCTGCAGCGCCAGGTCATCCACGGCCAGTCCGACATCGGCAAGCCCAAGGCCGTGTCGGCCAAGGAGTCGATCGCCGAGATCAACCCGTTCGTCGACGTCATCCTGCACACCGAGCAGCTGACCACGGCGAACGCGCTGGACGTCTTCCGCGGGTACGACCTGATCCTGGACGGCACGGACAACTTCGCCACCCGCTACCTGGTCAACGACGCCGCCGTGCTGCTGGGCAAGCCGTACGTGTGGGGCTCGATCTTCCGGTTCGAGGGCCAGGTCAGCGTGTTCTGGGAGGACGCGCCGAACGGGCAGGGCCTGAACTACCGCGACCTCTACCCCGAGCCGCCGCCGCCGGGCATGGTCCCCTCGTGCGCCGAGGGTGGCGTGCTGGGCGTGCTGTGCGCCTCGATCGGCTCGATCATGGTGACCGAGGCGATCAAGCTGATCACCGGCATCGGTGAGCCGCTGCTCGGCCGCCTGATCAGCTACGACGCGCTGGAGATGAAGTACCGCGAGGTCAAGATCCGCAAGGACCCGGAGACGCCGAAGATCACCGAGCTGATCGACTACGAGGCGTTCTGCGGTGTCGTGTCGGACGAGGCGCAGCAGGCGGCGTCGGGCAGCACCATCACCCCGGCGGAGCTGAAGGCCAAGTTCGACGCGGGCGAGGACTTCGAGCTGATCGACGTCCGCGAGCCGCACGAGTACGAGATCGTGAACATCAAGGGCGCCAAGCTGATCCCGAAGGACCGCATCCTGTCCGGTGAGGCGCTGGCCGAGCTGCCGCAGGACAAGCCGATCGTGCTGCACTGCAAGTCGGGTGCCCGCTCGGCCGAGGCGCTGGCCGCGCTGCACCGGGCCGGGTTCAAGGACGCCACCCACCTCGGTGGCGGCGTGCTGGCCTGGGCGCGGCAGATCGACCAGAGCCTGCCGACCTACTGACGCGTGCCGGAAGGGCCCGCCGCGGTGTCGCCGCGGCGGGCCTTTTTTTCGTCAGCGCCGCCCATTCGGCGACCCTTTTCTGCGACGATGCGAGTGCGAAGCGTGTCAGTCCGAGCAGGGCGAGGGGGATCATGCGCGGGAAGAACGCGTCCTGCAGCGTCGACGTGGTGGTGTCCGACCCGGCCGAGCTGCGGTCGCTGCGCGAGCACCTGGGCCGGATCCCCGGTGTGGAGGTCACGCAGGTCCCGGGCCGGCCCGGTGCCGGCGAACAGGGGGCCTGGGACCTGCTGCAGGTCCTGGCCGCCGGTGGCGGGGTGCTCGCGGTGACGATCAAGACGCTGCCCGAGTTCATCCGGTCGCGGCGCTCGAACGTGACCGTCACGCTGGAGTCCGGCGATCGCCGCGTGACGGTGACCGCCGAGAACGTCGAAGACGCGGAAGCCGTGGTCGACAAGCTGCTTGGCGATGCCTGACGCGCTGGATGGGGAGTTTTCCCGGTCGCGGGCGGTGCTGATCGGTACCTGGAAGTACCGTCACCTGCCGCCCGTACCGGCCGCCGAGTACAGCCTGAACCGGATGACGGCCCTGTTGACGAGTCCGTTGTGCGGACCGTGGCCCCAGGACCGGATTTCGGTGGTCGGCAATCGGGCGAGGCTCGGCGACCTACCGCACGAACTGGTGGTCGGGTTGCGCGACGCGGTGGACGTCGCGTTGTTCTACTACGTCGGCCACGGCCAGTACGACAACGAGGACCGGCTCTGCCTCGCGCTGGGCGACTCCAGCCCGGACCCGGTCCTGCGCACCACCACCAGCCTCACCTTCGACGCCGTCCGTCAGGCTTTCCGGGCCAGCAAGGCGACCACGAAGATCGCGATCCTGGACTGCTGCTTCGCCGGCCTCGCCGCGGGCCGGGACGGCCACCTCGCCGGAACTCCGGACCTGCCGCGTTCGCCGGGCTTCTACCTGATGATGGCCAGCGGCGAATTCAACACCGCCTGGTTCGAGACCGCGGCCGGCAACCCACGACCGCAGACCTACTTCACCAAGTACCTGGTCGACGTGGTCGAGGCCGGGATTCCCGGCCAGCCACCCGGGCTCACGCTCGGCCCGATCTTCGACCGGGTTGCGGAAGCCCTGGTGCGGGACGGCAAACCCGAGCCCGGCAGCCGGGTGAGCGACCGTGCCGCCGACTTCGTCTTCGCCCGCAACCGCGAAGCCTCGGCAACGGGTGCTGACCAGCCTGCCGGACACCCGGGGAAACCGCAGATCAGTCCGGGGCCGGCGCGAGGCTGGCGGCCGAGTCGCCGTGCCGTCCTCACCGCCGGGGCAAGCGCACTGGCCGCCACCCTGGCGGTCCCGGTGGCGGCCAAACTGATTTCCTCCCCGTCGGCGAACCAGGGCGGCCAAGGCACGGCCGCCGCGACCACGCACAGCGGTGCCCCTCCGGTGGATCTCGCTGCCGACGACATCGTGCGCGGGCTGGCGTTCAGCCCGGACGGCACGCTGCTCGCCGCCGGGGTCTCCTACTCCATCAAGCTCTGGGATCCGGTCACACACCGGTTGCTCGCCCCGCTCAGCGGTCACATCACCGTTGCCCGGTCCGTTTCGTTCAGCCCGGACGGCAAAACCCTGGTCTGCGTCGACAGCGGCGGCGAGGTCACCCTGTGGGACCCGATCGCCCGCACCTACACGACCAAGCTGACCGGCACCGGGCACGTGACGGCGACGACGTTCCACCCGGATGGCACCGGTATCGCCTGCGGCAACGAGGACGGAACGATCAGCCTGTGGAGCACCGTCACCCACCAGCACGCCCGCGACCTGCCGCCCGAGGAGCAGCCGGCGGCGGTCAGCGCGGTGGACTACAACGGCAGCGGTGCGCTCCTGGCCGCCGGCTGCGCCGACAACGCCGTGCGCGTGTGGCCGCTGCGTCAGCCCGGCACCGTCGTCACCCACGTCGGTCACACCGATCGGGTCACCTGCCTCGCCTTCGGCCCGGTCGACCCGGTCGGTGTGGTCAGTGGCAGCGCCGATCACACGATCAAGCGGTGGTTCGCCGGCAGGGAGGAGGATGATCTCCTGGGCACGTTCGTCGGCCACACCGGCGCGGTGAACGCCGTCGCGTACAGTCCCGACGGCAAGACCCTGGCCAGCGCGAGCGACGACGGCACCGTCTGCCTGTGGGATCCGTGGTCCGTCGACGACGCCGGCGAACGGACCGCACCCGTCGCGGTCCTCACCGGCCACACCGGCCCGGTGAACGCCGTCGCGTTCAGTCCCGACGGCAACACACTCGCCAGCGGCGGCGATGACGGAACGATCAAACTCTGGGCCGTCCGATGAGGCCGGTCGTGCTCGAACGGCCGAAAAACGTCGTCCCCACGCGGTAATCTCGGGCGGTGCCCGACGGTCCGAGAGCAGGTCAGCCACCGGCGGCTGTGCTCATGGCCTTCGGCCTCCAGCACACCACCCCCGAGCCGCTGCCCGGTGGGCGGGCGCACCGCTGCGGTGACATCGTCCTGACCCCGGTGCGGGACCGGCCGCGCACGCTGTGGCTCGCCGGCACGCTGCCCACCCTCGACGTCCCCGACCTGCGCCTCGCCAAGCCGCAACGCGCGCGGGACGGGCGGTGGATCGTCGCGGGGTGGGCGGCGCGCCGCTACCTCGACGGCAGTCCCGAGCACCGGCACGACGAGATCATGCTCGCCGCCCTCAAACTGGCCCACGCGCTCGACGGCCTGCCGCGCCCGCGGCACCTGGCCGCCCGGACCGATCCGGACGCGGTGGCCGACCGGGTGGCCTGGGGCGAGGCCGACGTGCCGGTCGACGAGGCCAAGGGCGGCCGCTGGTTCGAGGTCCTCGCGGTGGCGCGAAGACCCGTGCGGCTGCCGGACCAGGTCGTGCCGGGCGACCTCTTCGGCACCGTCCTCTTCGACGACGACGCCCCGCCCGGCATCGTCGACTTCGACCCGTTCTACCGGCCCGCCGAATGGGGCGCCGCGGTGGCCGCCGTCGACGCCGTCGCCTGGGGTGACGCCGCGCCCGGCTTCCTGCGGCGCTGGTCCCACCTGCCGGAATGGCCGCAGCTCCTGCTGCGGGCCGTGCTGTTCCGGTTGGCGGGCAACGCGCTCAGCCCGCGCGCCACGGCCGCTTCGCTCGACGGTTTGCGTGCCGCCGCGGCCGCGGTGAGTGAGATCCTGTAGCCCGCGTCACTTCTCACCGGGCATCCCTCGAAATGCCGTAGCAATGTCAAACGCCTGAAACATTCGAGAGTTTCCAGGTAACACGCCGTTCCTACCGTCTCTGGGCAGAGGCGGAAGGAGGTGCGCGTGACGCTCACCGCGGAACCCCAGGTCAAGGTGGCCACCCACTGTCCCTACTGCGCCCTGCAGTGCGGGATGAGCCTGTCCGGCACCGCCGTCGCACCCCGCGAGTTCCCCACCAACGGCGGCGGCCTGTGCCAGAAGGGCTGGACCGCCGGCAGCCTGCTCACCAGATCGGCGCGGCTGACCACGCCGCTGGTCCGGGTCGACGGCGAGCTGGTGCCGGCGACCTGGGACGACGCGCTCGACCTGGTCGCGCGCCGGATCGCCGAGGTCCAGGCCGAGCACGGCCGGGACGGGGTCGCCGTGTTCGGCGGCGGCGGTCTGACCAACGAGAAGAGCTACCTGCTGGGCAAGTTCGCCCGGGTCGCACTGGGCACCTCGCAGGTCGACTACAACGGCCGGTTCTGCATGTCGTCCGCGGCGGCGGCCGGAAACAAGGCGTTCGGCCTGGACCGCGGGCTGCCGTTCCCGCTGACCGACGTCGGCGAGGCGGACGCGGTCCTGCTGATCGGGTCGAACCCGGCGGAGACCATGCCGCCGTTCATGCAGCACCTGCGCAAGGCCATCGACCTCGGCGGGCTGGTGGTGGTCGATCCGCGCCGCACGCCGACCGCGGACCAGGCGAGCCTGCACCTGGCGCCCGCCCCGGGCACCGATCTCGCGCTGGCGCTGGGCATCCTGCACGCGCTGGTCGCCGAGGGCCTGCTCGACCGGTCCTACGTGGAGCAGCGCACCCGCGGTTTCGACGCGGTGTGGCAGATCGTCGCGCGCTGGTGGCCCGAGCGCGTCGAGCGGGTCACCGGTGTCGCCGCCGCCGACCAGCGCCGCGTCGCCACCCTGCTGGCGAACGCCCGCGACGCCTACATCCTCACCGCGCGCGGCACCGAGCAGCACGCGAGCGGTTCGGACACCGTGAGCGCCTGGATCAACCTGGCGCTGGCGCTCGGCCTGCCCGGCCGCGCGGGCTCGGGTTACGGCTGCCTCACCGGTCAGGGCAACGGCCAGGGTGGTCGCGAGCACGGCCAGAAGGCCGACCAGCTGCCCGGCTACCGCAAGATCGACGACCCGGCCGCCCGCGAGCACGTCGCGCGCGTGTGGGGTGTCGACCCCGCCGATCTGCCCGGCCCCGGCCGCTCGGCCTACGAGCTGCTCGACGCGCTGGGCACCGAGACCGGCCCGAAGGCGATGCTCGTGTTCGGCAGCAACGTCGTGGTGTCCGCGCCGCGGTCGGCGCACGTCGCGGATCGCCTGCGCGGCCTGGACTTCCTCGTCGTCGCGGACTTCGTGTTGTCCGACACCGCCGCGATGGCCGACGTCGTCCTCCCGGTCACGCAGTGGGCCGAGGAGAGCGGCACGATGACCAACCTGGAGGGCCGTGTCCTGTTGCGGCAGAAGGCGATCGACCCGCCCGCCGGGGTGCGCAGCGACCTGGAGGTCCTCAGTGGACTCGCGCGGCGCCTGGGACAGCCGGCCGCGCGCTTCCCGGTCGAGGCGGAGACGGTGTTCGCCGAGCTCCGCGAGGCCTCGCGGGGTGGGCTCGCCGACTACTCCGGCGTCACCTACGAACGCCTGCGCGACGGTGAGGCCCTGTACTGGCCGGTGACCGGCACCGAGCACGCCGGGACGCCGCGGATGTTCCTGGACTCCTTCGCCCACCCGGACGGCCGCGCCCGGTTCGTGCCGGTCGAGCACCGCGGCGCCGCCGAGCCGACCGACGGCGAGTTCCCGCTGATCGCGACCACCGGCCGGGTGCTGCAGCACTACCAGTCCGGCGCCCAGACCCGGCTGATCGGCGAGCTGAACGACGTCGTGCCGGAGGCCTACGTCGAGGTGCACCCGGACACCGCCGCCCGCGCCGGTCTGGCCGACGGCGACTGGGCGGCGGTGGTCTCCCGGCGCGGGGAGACCACCGCGCGTGTGCGGTGCGTCGCCTCGATGCGGCCGGACACGGTGTTCCTGCCGTTCCACTTCCCCGGCGCGCAGCGGGCGAACCTGCTGACCAACCCCGCCCTGGACCCGACGAGCCGCATGCCCGAGTTCAAGGTGTGCGCGGTTCGCCTGACCACGAAGGACGGTGCGGAATGACCCGCAAGGTGGTGGTGCTGGGCTACGGCATGGCCGGGGCCCGGCTCGCCGACGAGATCCGGGCCCGCGACTCGGAAGGCGCTCGCGTCACGCTGACCGTCATCGGCGAGGAGCCGCACGCCGCGTACAACCGCGTGCTGCTCTCCGCCGCGGTCGCCGGGACGATGCGCCCCGAGATGGTCCGCCTGCACGATCCGGACTGGGCGGCCCGGCACGCGATCGACCTGCGCACGGACGTCAGGGCCGAGCACATCGACCGCTCCGCCCGCCGGATCCGGCTCAGCGACTCCTCCACTGTGGACTACGACGCGCTGGTGCTGGCGACCGGCAGCCGCCCGTGGCTGCCGCCCGTCGAAGGCCTGACCCTGGACGACGGCACCCCCGCGCCGGGCGTGGTCACCTTCCGCACGCTGGACGACTGCGACCGCATCCTGGACGCCGCCCAGGCCGGGGAACGGGTCGCGGTGCTCGGCGGCGGCCTGCTCGGCCTGGAAGCCGCCCGCGGCCTGGCCGGGCGCGGCAACCTCGTCACCGTCGTGCACCCGGTCGGCCACGTGATGGAACGCCAGCTCGACGCCGGGGCCGGTGGCGTGCTGGCCAGGGCGCTGGGCGAGCTGGGCATCGACTTCCGGCTCGGCGCGGGCGCGGCCCGGTACGTTCCCGGCGACGGGCTCAAGCTCGACGACGGCAGCAAGGTCCACGCCGACCTGGTCGTCGTCAGCACCGGCGTGCGGGCCGAGACCACGCTCGCCGCCGAGGCCGGTCTGGCGGTCGACCGCGGCATCGTGGTCGACGACGCGCTGCGCACCAGCGACGGCCGCATCCACGCGATCGGCGACTGCGCGCAGCACCCGGGCACGGTGTCCGGCCTGGTCGAGCCGGCCTGGCAGCAGGCGAAGGTGCTGGCCGACCTGCTGACCGGCGCCGACGTGTCCGCCCGCTACCGCGGCACGCAGGTGATCACCAAGCTGAAGGCACGCGGCATCGACCTCACCGCGCTCGGCGACGTGCACACCGACGCGAGCGACCCGGACGCCGAGGTGGTGTGCTTGACCGACCCGGCGCGCGGCCGCTACGCGAAGCTCGTGGTGCGCGGCGAACGGGTGGCCGGGGCGATCCTGCTGGGTGCGCCGGACGCCGCCGCGAACATCACGCACCTGTTCGACCGGGGTGTCCCGGTCCCCGAAGACCGGCTCGCCGTCCTGCTCGGGCGCGCGCTGCCGGGCGGGGCGACCGTCGCGTCGAGCCCCGCCGACATCCCGGCGGCCGCCCTCGTCTGCCGGTGCAACTCGGTGACGAAGGGCCGGCTGGTCGAGGCGTTCCGCGCCGGTGCCACCGACGTCACCGAGCTCGCTTCCGTGACCCGAGCGACAACCGGATGTGGCAGCTGTCGCGACGCCGTCTGCGGCATCGCCGACTGGCTCGCCACCACCGCCTAGGGAGGCCACATGACGACAACGATGACCGCGCCGGCGGCGCGCAAGCACTGGATCGAGCACTGGGAGCCCGAGAACGAGTCGTTCTGGGAGTCCACCGGCAAGAAGATCGCCCGCCGCAACCTGTGGTTCTCCATCTTCTCCGAGCACATCGGGTTCTCCATCTGGACACTGTGGTCGGTGATGGTCCTGTTCATGGGGCCGCAGTACGGGTTCTCGGCCGCCGACAAGTTCCTGCTGACCTCGACGCCGACCCTGGTCGGCGCGATCGCCCGGCTGCCCTACAGCTGGGCGGTGGCGCGCTTCGGCGGTCGCAACTGGACGATCGTCAGCGCAACCCTGCTGCTGATCCCGAGCATCGGCGCGGCGATCGTGATGGAGCCGGGCACCCCGCTGTGGGGCTTCCTGATCGTCGCGGCGCTGGGTGGTGTCGGCGGCGGCAACTTCGCGTCCTCGATGACCAACATCAACGCGTTCTTCCCGGAGAAGGCCAAGGGCATGGCGCTGGGCCTGAACGCGGGCGGCGGCAACCTCGGCGTCGCCGTGATCCAGCTGCTCGGTCTGCTGATCATCGCCACCGTCGGCACCGGCGCGCCGCGGATCATCCTGTTCATCTACATCCCGCTGATCGTCGTCGCGGCGCTGTGCTCGGCGTTGTTCATGGACAACATCGCGTCCGTCCGCAACGACAAGAAGGCGATGCGGGAGATCATCGGCGACGCCCACACGTGGGTGATGTCGTTCCTCTACATCGGCACGTTCGGCTCGTTCATCGGCTACAGCTTCGCCTTCGGCCTGGTGCTGCAGAACCAGTTCGGCCGCACCCCGCTGCAGGCCGCGGCGGTCACGTTCCTCGGCCCGCTGCTCGGCTCGTTCTCCCGCCCGGCCGGGGGCTGGCTGGCGGACAAGCTGGGCGGCTCGCGGGTCACCTTCACCACGTTCGTCGGCATGGCGGTGATGACCGTCATCCTGATCATCGCGTCCAACACCCAGTCGCTGGCGTTGTTCACCACGGCCTTCATCGTGTTGTTCGTGCTGACCGGGGTCGGCAACGGCTCCACCTACAAGAGCATCCCGGCCATCTTCCGCACCAAGGCGAGGGCCGCGATCGCGGCCGGCGCCGACGAGGCGACCGAGATGCTCAAGGCCCGCAAGCGGTCCGGCGCCCTGATCGGCCTGGCCGGTGCGGTCGGCGCGCTCGGCGGCCTGTTCATCAACCTGGCGTTCCGGCAGTCCTTCCTGGACACCGGCAGCGGCGTGCCGGCGTTCGTCGGGTTCCTCGTCTTCTACGGGATCTGCTTCGTCCTCACCTGGGCCGTGTACCTCCGCAAGTCGGACGCGCCGGTGAGCGAGCGCGGGCTGGCTCTCGCCGGTGCCCGGGTCTGAAGCAAGAGCAAGCGAGCAGGAGGTTTCGGTAATGCGCACACTCGTCGTCGTCGGGAACGGCATGGTGAGCCACCGGCTGGTGGAGGCACTGCGGGCCGAGGACACCGAGGGCGCCTGGCGGGTCGTCGTGCTCGCCGAGGAGCCGCGCCCGGCCTACGACCGGGTTGCCCTGACCTCCTACGTGGATGGCTGGGACGTCCAGGCGCTCACCCTGTCCGGTTCGGATTACGAAGGTGACGACCTGGTCGAGCTGCGGCTGGGCGACCCGGTCACCGCGATCGACCGGGCGACCAGGACGGTCACCACCGCGTCCGGGCACGTGCAGCCCTACGACGCGCTCGTGCTCGCCACCGGCTCGCGCCCGTTCGTGCCGCCGGTGCCGGGACACGACCTGCCCGGCTGTTTCGTCTACCGCACGATCGAGGACCTGGACGCGATCCGGGCCGCGGTCGAGCACGCGAAGGCGACCAAGCGCGGCCGCGCGGCGGCGATGGTCGTCGGCGGTGGCCTGCTCGGCCTGGAGGCGGCGAAGGCCCTGCGCGACATGGGCCTGTCCCCGCACGTGGTGGAGATGGCGCCGCGGCTGATGCCGCTCCAGGTCGACGACGGCGGTGGCCGGCTGCTGCGCAAGCTGGTCACCGACCTGGACCTGACCGTCCACACCGGAACTTCGGCCGAGAAGATCGAGCAGGACGGCGACCGCCTGTTCACCAGGCTCACCAACGGCACCGAGCTGGACCTGGACCTGGTGGTGTTCTCCGCCGGTGTCCGCCCGCGCGACGACCTGGCCCGCTCGTCCGGGCTGGCGGTCGGCGAGCGCGGCGGGATCATCACCGACCTGGCCTGCCGCACCAGCGATCCGGACATCTGGGCGGTCGGCGAGTGCGCCGCGGTCGAGGGCCGCTGCTACGGCCTGGTCGCCCCGGGCTACACGATGGCCGAGATCGTCGCCGCGCAGCTGCTCGGCAAGACTGGCGAGTTCCCGGGCGCGGACCTGTCCACCAAGCTGAAGCTGATGGGCGTGGACGTGGCCAGCTTCGGCGACGCGCACGCCACCACGGAGAACGCGGTCGAGGTCGTGCTCTCCGACGCGGTCGGCGGGTACTACAAGAAGCTCGTCGTGTCCGAACCTGATGAGCACGGGCGCCGACTCCTGTTGGGCGGTGTGCTGGTCGGTGACGCGAGCGCGTACAACCTGCTCCGCCCGCTGGTCGGCAGCCCGCTGCCGGCCGATCCGGCCGCGATGCTCGCGCCGGAAGGCGGCTCCAGTGCGGTGGGTGTGGACGCGCTGCCGGACGAGGCGCAGATCTGCTCGTGCAACGCGGTCAGCAAGGGCGCCATCACCAGCGCGATCCACGACGAGGGCTGCGACAGCGTCGCGAAGATCAAGGGCTGCACCAAGGCGGGCACGACGTGCGGGTCGTGCGTGCCGATGCTGGCGAAGCTGCTCGACGCCTGCGGGGTCGAGCAGTCCAAGGCGCTGTGCGAGCACTTCGCCTACTCGCGCCAGGAGCTGTTCCAGATCCTCAGCGCTACCCGCATCACCACGTTCGGCGAACTGATCGCCAAGCACGGCACCGGCTCGGGCTGTGAGATCTGCAAGCCGGCCGTCGCCTCGATCCTCGCCACGCTCGACACGACCCACCGCGACGGCGGTCACGTCCTGGCCGGCGAGCAGGCCGCGCTGCAGGACACCAACGACCACTTCCTGGCGAACATGCAGCGCAACGGCACCTACTCGGTCGTGCCGCGGATCCCCGGCGGCGAGATCACCCCGGCGAAGCTGAAGGTGATCGCCGAGGTCGCCGAGGAGTTCGGGCTCTACACCAAGATCACCGGCGGGCAGCGGATCGACCTGTTCGGCGCGACCGTGGACCAGCTGCCGCACATCTGGAAACGGCTGGTGGACGCCGGGATGGAGTCCGGGCACGCCTACGGCAAGTCGCTGCGCACGGTGAAGTCGTGCGTCGGCTCCACCTGGTGCCGCTACGGCGTGCAGGACAGCGTCGGCCTGGCCGTCGAGCTGGAGCTGCGCTACCGCGGCCTGCGCTCGCCGCACAAGCTCAAGGCCGGGGTGTCCGGTTGCGCCCGCGAGTGCGCCGAGGCCCGCGGCAAGGACTTCGGCGTGATCGCGACCGAGAAGGGCTGGAACCTCTACGTCGGCGGCAACGGCGGCGCCCTGCCCCGGCACGCCGAGCTGCTGGCGTCCGACCTGGACAAGGACACGCTGATCACCTACATCGACCGGTTCCTGATGTTCTACGTGCGCACCGCCGACCGGCTGCAGCGCACCGCGCCGTGGATCGAGGAGATGGACGGCGGCCTGGACCACCTGCGGGCGGTGATCGTCGACGACAAGCTCGGCATCTGCGAGGAGCTGGACGCCGCGATGGCCAAGCACGTGCAGAACTACGCCGACGAGTGGCGCGGCGTGCTGGAGGACCCGGCGAAGCTGGCCCGGTTCACCTCGTTCGTCAACGCGCCGGGCACGCCCGACCCGACCATCTCGTTCCGCGCCGAACGTGACCAGAAAGTCCCCGTCCTGCTGGGTGTTCCGGAGGTGGTTTCGCGATGACCGCGGTGGAGGAGAAGCGCGCCACGGAGGCGGTCGAGATCTGCCCGGTCGACCGGCTGATCCCCGGTCGCGGGGTGGCCGCCCTGCTGCCCGACGGGCGGCAGGTGGCGATCTTCCGCACGGTGACCGGCGACGTCTACGCCGTGTCCAATGTGGACCCGTTCACCAAGGCGGCGGTGCTCTCGCGGGGGATCATCGGTGACGTGAAGGGCGTGCCGCACGTCGCTTCGCCCATGCTGAAGCACCGGTTCGAGCTGGCCACCGGCAACTCGCTGGACGACGAGACGGTGGCTGTGCGCACGTATCCGGTGCGGGTGATCGAGGGTGTGGTGTACCTCCAGCCATGATCGATTCCCCCGGTGTCCTCCCGCTCGCCGGGTTCGCGGTGGGCATCACGGCCGCGCGCCGCGCGGACGAGCTCGGCGCGCTGCTGGTGCGCCAGGGCGCGACCGTGCGGTACGGGCCGGCGATCCGGATCGTGCCGCTCGCCGACGACACCGAGCTGCACGCCGCGACCGTGCGGATGCTGGCGGAGCCGGTCGACGTGGTCGTGGCGACCACCGGCATCGGGTTCCGCGGGTGGGTCGAGGCGGCCGAGGGCTGGGGTCTCGGCGAGGCGCTGGTCGGCCGCCTCGGCGAGGCGTCGCTGCTGGCCCGTGGGCCGAAGGCGCGTGGCGCGATCCGCGCGGCCGGGTTGTCGGAGAGCTACTCGCCGGCCTCGGAGAGCAGCGCGGAGCTGCTCCAGCACCTGCTGGCGTCCGGTGTGGACGGTCAGCGGGTCGCGGTGCAGCTGCACGGCGAGCCCCTGCCGTACTTCGTGGAATCGTTGCGGGAGGCCGGGGCCGAGGTCATCGAGGTGCCGGTGTACCGCTGGGTCGGGCCGTCCGATCCGGGGCCGCTGGACCGGCTGATCGACGCGGTGCTGGACGGCTCGGTGGACGCGATGCCGTTCACCAGCGCGCCGGCCGCGGCGAGCACGCTGGCGATGGCCAAGCGCACCGGGCGGCTCGCGGAGCTGGTGGAGGCGCTGACGCACCGGGTGCTGGTCGCGTGCGTCGGGCCGATCACGGCGGCCCCGCTGGCGGCGGTCGGGATCCCCACCGTGCAGCCGGAGCGGGCGCGCATCGGCGCGCTGGCGCGGACGGTGTCGCAGGCGCTGGTCGAGCGGTCGCCGAAGCTGCGGGCGGCCGGGAGGCTCATCGAGCTGCGCGGCCAGGCGGCCATTGTGGACGGTCAGCTGTGCGACGTGGCGCCCGCGCCGATGGCGGTGCTGCGAGCGCCGGCCCGCGAGCCCGGCCGGGTCGTCTCGCGCCGGGAACTGACGTCGGCACTGCCCGGCGGCGGTGAGGAACACGCGGTGGAGACCGCGATCGGGCGGCTGCGCACGTCGCTCGGCGAAGGGAAGCTCGTGCAGACCGTGGTGAAGCGCGGATACCGGTTGGCGGTGGAACGATGATCGTGCTGGCAGCGCATGGGACGCGGGACCCGCGGGGCGCGCGGGTGATCGAGGAGCTGGCGGACCGCGTGCGGGCCGGGACGCCGGTGCCGGTGCGGGTGGCCTACGCCGACGTGCGGCAGCCCGACGTGACGACGGTCCTCGATGCGGTGCGCGGCTACCAGGCGATCGTCGTGCCCGCGTTCCTGGCCGCCGGGTACCACGTGCGAACCGACATCCCGGCGCAGATCGCCGCGAGCGGGCACCGGAACGTGCTGCTGGCCGACCCGTTCGGCCCGGCGCCCGAGCTGGTCGGCGTGATGCGGGACCGGCTGGAGTGGGCTGGCTACCGCGCGGGTGACGCGGTCGCGCTGGCCGCGGCGGGCTCCAGCGATCCACGCGCGCTCGCCGAGGTGCGGGTTGCCGCGGATGCCCTGGGTGCGGTGCTGGGCACGTCCGTGCGGGTGGGTTACGTCGCGACGGCGCAGCCCTCGATCGCCGACGCGGTGGCCCGGGCGCGGGGGCGGGGCCGCCGGGTGGCGGTGGCGTCGTGGCTGCTGGCGCCGGGGTTGTTCCAGCGGAAGGTGCTGGACGCGGGCGCGGACGTGGTGGCCGATCCGCTGGGCGTGCACCCGGACGTGGTGGACCTGGTGCTGGCCCGGTATCAGCAGGCGCAGCGGCGGCTCGCGGTCGCCGCCTGAGACTTGTGGTTCGCTGGATGAAACAGTAGTTTCTGTTTTCGTGAAGCGCTACGTGGGTCGCGTCGTCCTGATCACCGGTGCCGGGCAGGGGCTCGGCCGTGCCATGGCGCGCCGGTTCGCCGACGAGGGGGCGTCGCTGGCGTTGTGCGACGTCAACGAGGCCGCGGTGAAGGAGACCGCGGCCGACTGCATCGACGTGCGGGCGTCCGTGGTGGACGTGGCCGATCCGGCGCAGGTCGGTTCGTGGGTGGCGGGGACGCTGGCAGCGTTCGGGCGGGTGGACGTGCTGGTCAACAACGCCGGGGTGATCCGCGACAACCGGCTGGAGCGGATGACCGACGACGAGTGGGACGCGGTGATCGACGTCAGCCTGCGCGGCATGTTCAACTGCAGCCGGGCGGTGTTCGGTGCGATGAAGCGGCAGGGGTACGGGCGGCTGCTGTCGTTGTCGTCGATGTGCTGGCGCGGAAACTTCGGCCAGGTGAACTACTCCGCGGCGAAGGCCGGGGTGGTCGGGATGGCACGCACGATCGCGCTGGAAGGCGCGCGGCACGGCGTGACCTCGAACGCGATCGCACCGGGGCTGATCGCGACGCCGATGCTGGCGTCGATGGACGACAAGGCACGGGCGAAGCTGGCCGCGCGGGTGCCGGTGGGGCACATCGGCGACCCGGCGGACATCGCGGAGGCGGCGGCGTTCCTGTGCTCGGAGGCGGCCGGCTACGTGACCGGGGTGGTGCTGGATGTGGATGGCGGCATCAGCATCGGCAGTGCGTTGCGCTGACGAGACCGCGGTGCGCCCGCGACGGCTTCGGCGACTGGTGCTAGTTCCAGCTCACCTTCAGGTCCGCGAACCCCCGCGTGCGCGCCACCCGTTCGGCCTCCTCCTCGGCGGCTGTCCGCGCCGCGGGCGGGAGCGGGTCGAACGCGGTGATCGTGAAGTCCAGCCGCTTGCGGCCGCTGCCCTTCGCGCGCCACACGCCGGCCACCTCGCCGCCCGCGAGCAGCGCTCCGGGGTTGCCGAGGATCCTCCAGACCTCCTTCTGCCGCGCCCGGTCCGGCACCAGCACCGCCCGGTCCCGCGACTGCAGGAACGGGTCCCACGGCGGCAGCAACCGCACGACGTCGGGCTCCGGCGGGTTCTCCAGCGCCGCCACGTCACCGGCCGGCAGGAACACCGTCCGCCCGGCGAACCGCACCTCGGCGAGCTCCTCCGGCCACATCCGCTTCACCACGGCGACCTTCGTCCCCACGAAATCCGCCGCCTCCTTCGGCGCCGCCGGGCCGTGCAGGTGCAGGTAATCCCGGACGACGGCCGTCGCGGCCCCGGCATCGGGCGTCGTCCGCATCCGCGGCCGGCCGTCCAGCGGCGCCAGCGTCGCGGGCTGGGCCCCGGCTTCCAGCCGCACCCCGCCGTGGATCGCCGCCAGCCGCATGACGTGATCCAGGATGTGGGTGGCCTGGCAGACGCGGCACTGGTACGACAAGCCGTCCGGGATGATCTTCGTGACGGCCTCGCTCACCGCGCCCTTCGACATCACCCGGGTGACGACCTTCCGCATCGCCCGCGCCGCGGTGAACAACCCGTCCAGCGCGCCCATCCCGGCCGCCTCGATCTGCTTGCGCTGCCAGCCCATCCGCGCCATCGCATCGTCCTCGTCGAGCGGGACCAGCGCGGCGGTGACCCGGCCGATCTCGTCCGTGCGATGGAAGTGCGGCGCCCCGCGGTGCGTCCACGCCAGCACGAACCGCGGATCCTCCACGAAGGACTCCTCGGTGACCGGGCCGGGCAGCCGCGCCGCGAGGGAGATCGCCGCCGTGTCGCGCTGGGTGCTCTGCAGGCCGAGGTCGAACACGGTCAGCCCGGCCGGGTCGGCGACGTCGCGGTGCAGGCCCTGCGCCGCGATCCGGTGGGCGAGCACCTGCTCGCGCTCGACCTCGATCATCACAGCCGGTAGTCGAAGGTGTAGTTCACGGTCTCGCTCGCTCCTCCGATCGTGCCGGTCCCGGCCAGTCCGGCCAGCTCACCCGTGCCCGAGCCCTCGACGACCGTGAACGTGCCCTGGATGCCGTCGGCGCCGTAGGCCACGTCGTGCCGGATCACGAAGCTGCCCTTCCGTCCGTCCACGCTGCCCTCGATCCGCTCGAACCCCGGCGCGGTCTGCCCGCTGCCGCTGTAGCCCTCGCCCGGGTAGTACAGCAGGAAGTCGCACGCCGACTCGCCCTCGATCATGCCGGAGTAGGCGAACGTGGCGTGCGCGTGGGCGTACCGGGGGCCGTTCTCCGGGCCGCTGACGACCTTCTCGTCCCAGGTCCGCGTGGTGAAAGTGTTGGTCATGGCCCCAGTGTGCGACCCATGCCTGACACCTTCTGTCAGGTTTCCGGGGAATACTGGGTCCATGCGCGCGAGCAGGTTGCTGTCGGTGCTGCTGCTCCTGCAGAACCGCGGCCGGATGACCGCCGAGGAGCTGGCGGAGGAGCTCGAAGTGTCGGTGCGGACCGTGTACCGGGACATCGAGTCGCTGTCCGCCGCCGGGGTGCCGGTCTACGCCGAACGCGGCCGGGCCGGCGGCTACCGGCTGCTCGACGGCTACCGCACCCGCCTCACCGGCCTGACCGGCGAGGAAGCCCAGTCGCTCCCGCTGGCCGGGCTGCCCGACGCGGCCGCCGAGCTGGGCGTGGTCACCGTGCTGACCGCCGCCCAGCTCAAGCTCTACGCCGCGCTGCCGGACGAGCTGCGCAGCCGCGCGGGCAAGGTCGCCGAGCGGTTCGTGCTCGACGTGCCCGGCTGGTTCCGCGGCATCGAAAGCCTGCCGCACCTGGCCGAGGTCGCCCAGGCGGTGTGGGATTCGCGGCGGGTTTCGGTGAAGTACCGGCGGTGGGACAACAGCGAGACGAACCGGCTGCTGGAGCCGCTGGGGCTGATCCTCAAGGCCGGGAACTGGTACCTTGCCGCACAGTGTGAGGGTGCGATCCGGACCTATCGAATGTCCCGGATCCGCTCGCTCGAACCCGGCGCCGCGTTCGAGCGCCCGGCCGGGTTCGACCTGGCCGCCTATTGGCGGGAGTGGTCGGAGCAGTTCGAGCGGCGGATGTACCCGCGGGTCGCCGTGGTGCGGCTGTCTCCGCTGGGCCGGGACCTCGTACCGTTCTACCTGGGCGCGGTGGGTGCCCGCGCTCTGCGCGAGTGCCGCGAGGTGCCGGACGAAGACGGGTGGTTGCGCGTGGAGTTACCGGTGGAACCCGGCGCCCCGGCACTTGGGGAGCTGCTGCGGTTCGGGCCCGAGCTGCGGGTGCTGGAGCCCGCGGACCTGCGTGACCAGGTGGCGGCCGCGGTGGACCGGATGGGTGCGTTCTATGGGTGATCTGAGCGGAGTCACGATCGGGGTGACCGCGGAACGGCGGGCCGAGGAGTTCATCGGCGCGCTGGAACGCCACGGCGCCACCGTGCGGCACGCGCCGCTGATCCACATCGTCCCGCTGCCCGACGACGCCCGGCTGCGCGCGGCCACCGAGGAGGTCCTCGCCGAACCGCTGGACATCCTCGCGGTCACCACCGGCGCCGGGTTCCGCGGCTGGGTGGACGCCGCCGAGGGGTGGGGGCTGCGGGAGGACCTGCTGGCGTCGCTGACCCGGGCGCGGGTGTTCGTCCGCGGCCCGAAGGGCAAGGGCGCGGTGCGGGGCGTCGGGCTCACCGAGGAGTGGGCCGCGCCCGAGGAGAGCAACCGGCAGCTGTTCGGTCACCTGCTGGACGCCGGGGTCGCGGGCGCGCGGCTGGCGGTCCAGCTGCACGGCTCGCCGCTGCCCGAGCACACCGCGCCGCTGCGGGAGGCCGGCGCGCGGGTGATCGAGGTGCAGCCGTACCGGTGGGAGTGGCCCGCGGACCTGCACCCGGCGCACGAGCTGCTGGACGGCGTGCTGGCCGGCACGGTGCGGGCGCTGGCCTTCACGAGCGCCCCGGCCAGCGCGAACATGCTGGAGCTGGCCCGCGAGCGCGGCAGGTACGACGAGCTGGTGCGGGCCCTGCGGGGTGACGTGGTGTGCGCGTGCGTGGGCCCGGTGACGGCCGCACCGTTCACCGAGGCCGGAGTGCCGACCCTGCAACCGGACCGCCAGCGGCTGGGCGCGCTGGTCAAGCTGCTGGTCGCGGAGCTGGGCACCTAGGGGGAGATCTCCGGGCCGCTCCCGGTGATCAACCCGATGTGCCCGGTCCGGCCGCTTCCTAGGTTCGGTGCATGGTCAAACCAAGATCGACGATCCGCCGCCTCGCACTGCTCACCGCCGCCGCCTTCGCGCTCACCGTGGTCCCGGCGTCGGCCGGGACGGCACTCGCCCTGCCGGAACCGTCCGGCCCGTTCGCCGTCGGAGTCACCGAGCTGCACCTGGCCGCCCAGGCCCGCGACCGCGAGCTGATGGCGACGGTGCGTTACCCCGCGATCCACGACCGCGGCCCGCGGGCGCCGTTCCTGACACCCGGCGCCGCCGCCGTGATCGCCGAAGCCGACGCCGCCCGGCTCGGCATGGACCCCGCCCGGCTGGACTACGGCTTCGCCACCAACGCACGCTCCGGCGCGCCCGTCGCCGCCGGACATCTGCCCGTCGTGCTCTACACACCGGGCGCCGAGCAGCCCCGCGCGCTGGCGACCACCCAGCTGGAGGAGCTCGCGAGCCGGGGGTACGTCACCGTCGCGTTCGACCACCCCGGCGAGACGTCCGTGGTGGAGTTCCCGGACGGCCGCCTGGTGCGCGGCGCCCTGCCACCGCAGAGCGTCGAGGTCGGCCGCCGGATGATCGCCACCCGCGTCGCGGACGCCCGGTTCGTCCTCGACCAGCTCGAAGTCCTCGCGCGGGGCGGCAACCCGGACGCGGAAGGGCGTGCGCTGCCCGCCCGGCTGGGCCGCTCGCTCGACCTGACCCGGATCGGCATGTTCGGGCATTCGGCCGGCGGGTTCACCACGGCCGAGACGATGCTGGCCGACCCGCGGATCGACGCGGGCGCCGACCTGGACGGCAGCATGGCCTACTCGCAGCGGGACCGGATCTTCGGGCAGGCCGTCGAGCAGGGCCTGGACCAGCCGTTCCTGCTGATGAGCGCCGGTGACCACAGCGCCGCCACGGACGGGTCCTGGCAGGAGTTCCTGAGCAACCAGCGCGGCCAGGCGAGCAGCGGCACCTGGCCGGCGGCGAGCACTTCAGCTACACCGACTACCAGTTCCTGCTGCCCCGGCTCGGCGTCGATCCGGCGATCACCGCGCCCTGGATCGGCGACGTCGACGCCGCCCACAGCCTGGACTTCCAGCGCACCGGCCTCGTCGAGTTCTTCGACCAGCGGCTCTACGGCCGCCAGCGGTAGGTCTTCAGGTTGACTTTCTGACCGTCCGCCAGCACGCCCTCCGCCCGGAGGAGTTCCAGCTGCCGGTGCACGAGGTGCGGCGCGGGCGTGCCGTTGGCGCGCAGGATCCGGTGCCACGGCAGGTCCGCGCCGTCCTCGGACAGGATCCGGCCGATCATCCGGGGTGACGGGGCGCCGGCGATCGCCGCGATGTCACCGTACGTGGCGACCTTCCCCGGCGGCACGGTCGCGACCACCTCGCGCACCCGCTCGTGCAGCTCCTCGTTCACGTGACCAAACTACCGCCAGGGTGTGCCGGTCCCCGGTTCTGTCGGGCGGTCGTGATTCCATGCCAGACGTGAGCGCAGAGGGCACCCGGTCCCGGGCGGGCGCGCGGCTGGTCCGGCCGCCCGCCCCCGAGCAGCGCCCGGAACGCTGGGACGACGACGCGCGGGCGGTGCTGGCGGCGCCCCGCGGGTTCGTCCGCGTCCTCGGTGGACCGGGCACCGGCAAGACCACCCTGATCACGAGCGCGGCGGCGGCCCGCATCGCCGGTGGCGCCGATCCGGAGAGCCTGCTGGTGCTCACCGCGTCCCGCCGCGCGGCGAACGCCCTGCGTGCCGAGATCACCCGCCGCGTCACCGCCGGTGACGGCGTGCCCCGCACGATCCGCGAGCCGATCGTGCGCACCGTCCACTCCTACGCGTTCTCCTTGCTGCGCCTGCAGGCCGGGTTGCAGGACGTGCCGGCGCCGCGGCTGCTGTCCAGCCCGGAGCAGGACGTCGTGGTCCGCGAGCTGCTCGCCGGCGACCTCGCCGAGGGCGCGCCGGACTGGCCCGAGCAGCTGCGGCGCGCGCTGGCTGTGCCCGGCTTCGCCGAGGAGCTGCGCGACCTGCTGCTGCGTGCCGCCGAACGCGGTCTGGGCCCGGAGGACCTGGTCAAACTCGGCAGGCGCAAGGACCGCCCGGAGTGGGTCGCGGCCGGGGTGTTCTGGCGGCAGTACGAGGAGGTCACGGTCCTGCAGGGCGCGGGAGGCAACGCGCTCGGCGCGCCCGGTTCGCCCGCGCTGGACGCCGCCGAGCTGGTCGCGAGCGCGCTCGTCGAGCTGGAGGGCGACCCGGACCTGCTGGCGCGCGAGCAGGCGCGGATCCGGCACGTGTTCGTCGACGATGCCCAGCACCTGGACCACCTGCAGTTCCGCCTGCTGCGGCTGCTCGGCACCGCGGCCGAGGACTTCGTCGTGACCGGCGACCCGGACCAGGCGATCTTCTCCTTCCGCGGCGCCGACCCGAACCTGCTCACGCGCGCCGACGCCGACGGCGGCCGCACGGTGACGCTGACCCGGACCCACCGGTTGAGCCTGGCCGTGCACGAGGCGGTGACGAAGCTCGGCGCGACCCTGCCGGGCGCGAACCGGCACCGCGCGATCAGCGTCGACCCGAAGGCCGACGAAGGCGAGGTGAAGGTCCGGCTGCTGCCGACCCCGTCCGCCGAGGCGAGCTGGGTCGCCGACCAGCTGCGCCGCGCGCACCTCATCGACGGCGTGCCGTGGTCGGAGATGGCCGTGCTGGTGCGCTCGCCGGGGCGGTCGTTCCCGGTGCTGCAGCGGGCGTTGCGGGCCGCGGGGGTGCCCATCGCGTCGGCGGTGGAGGAGCTGCCGCTGGCCCGCCAGCCGGCGGTGCGGCCGCTGCTCGCGGTGCTGCGCGTCGCCGGTGATCCCGCGCTGCTCGACGTCGACACCGCCGAGATGCTGCTGGCGTCCCCGCTCGGTGGCGCCGATCCGCTGGCGCTGCGCCGGATGCGGCGTGGTCTGCGGCGGCTGGAGCTGGCCGGTGGCGGTGAGCGGTCCAGTGACGAGCTGCTCGTGGAAGTGTTGCGGGACAACGACAAGCTCGGCGGTCTCGCGGAGGCCGAGGCGGCGCCGATCCGGCGGGTCGGTGGTCTGATCGCGGTCGCGCGCGCGGCGATCGGCCGGGGCGCGGGGGTCGAGCAGGTCCTGTGGGACGTGTGGCAGGAGAGCGGCCTGCAGAAGCGGTGGGTGCGGCTGTCCGCGCGCGGCGGGACGCTGGGCGCGCAGGCCGACCGCGACCTGGACGCGGTGGTGGCGCTGTTCCACGCCGCGGGCAACTACGTCGACCGGCTGCCGAAGGCGAGCGTGGCGGCGTTCGCGGACTACCTGTCGTCGCAGAACATCGCGGGCGACAGCCTGGCGCCGGTGGCGATGCGCGGCGAGGGCGTGTCCCTGCTGACCGCGCACGGGGCGGCCGGTCGCGAGTGGACGGTCGTGGCCGTGGCGAACGTGCAGGAGGGCAGCTGGCCGGACCTGCGGCTGCGTGGCTCGCTGCTCGGGGTCGAGCGGCTGGTGGACCTGCTGTCCGGGCTGGAGGAGGAGACGGTGTCGGCGACGGCGCCCATCCTGGCCGAGGAGCGGCGGCTGTTCTACCTGGCGCTCGGCCGCGCGAAGCGGACGCTGCTGGTGAGCGCCGTGATCGGGGAGGACGAGCAGCCGTCGCGGTTCGTCGACGACCTGGAGGCCAACAGCGCGGACGAGTCCGGGCTGGACTCGCGGGTCAAGCCGCCGGGGCGGTCGCTGGTGCTGGCCGAGCTGGTCGGCGACCTGCGGCGCGCGGTGTGCGACCCGGACGTGCCGCCGGACCGGCGGGCGCGGGCGGCGCGGCAGCTGGTGCTGCTCGCGCGGGCCGGGGTGCCGGGCGCGCACCCGGATTCCTGGTACGGGCTGGTGGAGACGTCGACGGACACGCCACTGTACGGCGAGGGTGACGTGGTGCGCATTTCGCCGTCCACTGTGGACACTCTGAAGAAGTGCCCGTTGCGGTGGCTGATCGAACGGCACGGCGGGTCTGACCCGGCCCAGCTGGCGGCGATCACCGGGACGCTGGTGCACGAGCTGGCGCAGGCCGCGGCGGACGGCGTGGACGACGAGGGCCTGCGGCGCGCGCTGGACGAGGCGTGGGCGAAGGTCGACGCGGGCGCGCCGTGGTTCTCGCGGCGCGAGCGGAACCGGGTCGAGCAGATGGTGCGCAACTTCCTGGCGTGGCTGGCGAGTTCGCGGCACGAGCTGCAGCAGATGGGCATCGAGCAGGACATCGAGGTCGAGCTGCCGGTCGGTGGCGACGGTCTGCTGGTCAAGCTGCGCGGCCGGGTGGACCGCCTGGAGCACGACGCCGAGGGGCGGCCCGTGATCGTCGACCTGAAGACGGGGAAGACCGCGGTGAGCGCCGCGGATGCCGAGCTGAACCCGCAGCTGGCGGCGTACCAGTTGTCGGTGCTGCTGGGCGCGTTCGGCGGCGGGAAGCGTCCCGGCGGGGCGAAGCTGGTGTACCTGGCGAAGTCGCACAACAAGACGGGCGCGACGGTGCGGGAGCAGCCCCCGCTCGACGACGAGAGCGGCCGGGAGTGGCTGGAGCTGGTGCGGAAGGTGGCGGCGTCGGCGACGGGCCCGGCGTACGAGGCCACGGAGAACCCGGACTGCGACCGCTGCCCCGCGAAGGGTTCCTGCCCGCTGCGACCGGAGGGCAGGCAGGTGACGGGGCCGTGACCGGTTCCGCGAAACCCGCCGGCACGGCTGCTACTGCGCACCGGCCACGCGCGATCACACTTGTGATCCGGCGCTGGGCGCCTTGGGCGGGGGCAGTGCCGAGCGCCGCGATGCCTGCCACGGCGCCCGGGCGGCGGGCGGTGGTGCGGATGGCGGTGCCGAATACCTCGGCGACCGCCGAAGCCGCGCTACGCGCGGCGGCTCCTGCGGGGGCGGCGGTCCGCGTGGCGGTGCCGAACGGCTCGACGACCGCCGAGGCCGCGTTGCGCGTGGCGGTTCCTGCTGAGGCCGCGCTGCGCGTGCCAACCCCCACTGCCTCCGCGCTGTGCGTGGCCGCGCCTGCGCCGGGGCTCGCGCCGCGGGCGGCGTCGCAAGCCGCTCCCGTGTCCAGCACGGGAGCCAAGCCATGACCGAGATCGCCTCCCCGGCCGAGATCGCGCACGCGCTCGGCCTGCACCCGCCCACCCCGGAGCAAGCGGCGGTCATCGCGGCGCCCATCGAGCCCGCGCTCGTCGTCGCGGGGGCTGGGGCCGGGAAGACCGAGACCATGGCCGCCCGGGTGGTCTGGCTCGTCGCCAACGGGTTCGTCACCCCGGAGCGCGTCCTGGGCCTCACGTTCACCCGCAAGGCCGCCCGCCAGCTCGCCGACCGCGTCCGCGCCCGCCTGCGCCGTCTCGCCGGCTCCGGCCTCCTCGACCGGCTCGACCCGGGCGGCGCGCGCCGGGCCGCGGTGCTCGCCGGGGAACCCACCGTCCTCACCTACCACGCCTACGCCGGCCGCCTCCTCGCCGAGCACGGCCTGCGCCTGCCCGTGCAACCCGGCGTCCGCCTGCTCTCCGAAACCAGCTCCTGGCAGCTCGCCCACCGCGTGGTGTCGACCTGGGACGAAGACCTGGACACCGACCGCGTCCCCGCCTCGGTCACCGCGCAACTCCTCGCCCTCACCGGCGAACTCGGCGAACACCTGGTCACCGAAGAGAAACTCGCCGAGTACACCCGCTGGCTGTGTGACCTCATCGAACGCGCCCCGCGCGCCAAGGGCCAGCGCGCCGCGATGCCCAAGTCGCTGACCGACATCATCGCCGCGCAGAAGTTCCGCCTCTCGCTCATCCCGCTCATCGAGGAGTACCAGCGCCGCAAACGAGCCGAGGGCGCACTCGACTTCGCCGACCAGATGTCCCTCGCCGCGACCCTGCGCGACCTGCACCCGGCCGTCGCCGAGGGCGAACGCGCCCGCTACGGCGCCGTCCTCCTCGACGAGTACCAGGACACCGGCCACGCCCAGCGCATCCTGCTGCGCGCGCTCTTCGGCGGCGTCGAGAACGAGCCGCTGCCGGTCACCGCGGTCGGCGACCCCGCACAGGCCATCTACGGCTGGCGCGGCGCCAGCGCGGCCAACCTGCCCCGCTTCACCACCGACTTCCCGCGCCCGGGCCTCGAACCCGCCCACGAGTACGGCCTGCTCACCAGCTTCCGCAACCCCGCCGAGGTCCTCGTCCTCGCCAACGGCATCGCCGAACCGCTGCGCCGGCGCGGCCTCGGCGTCGAACGGCTCCGCGCCCGCGACAACGCCGACCCCGCCGACATCGAGGTCGCCCTGCTGCCGGACATCCGCACCGAACGCGAATGGGTCGCCGACGCCGTGGCGCGCAGGTGGTTCGCCCACCAGGACGAGCACGGCGCCCCGCCCACCGCCGCCGTCCTCGTCCGCCGCCGCGCCGACATGGCCCCGATCGCCGCCGAGCTGCGGGCCCGCGGCCTGCCGGTCGAGGTCGTCGGCGTCGGCGGGCTCCTCGACGAACCCGAGGTGGCCGACCTCGTCGCCACCCTGCGCGTCCTCGCCGACCCGCTCGCCGGCACCGCCGCCGCCCGCCTGCTCACCGGTGCCCGCTGGCGCCTCGCGGCCGCCGACCTCGCCGCGTTGTGGCGGCGCGCCAACGAGATCTCCGCGCCCCCGCCCACCGAAGAGTCCAAGGTGGACGAGCTGTTCGCCGAACGCGCCGAGCAGACCGGCCTCATCGACGCGCTCGACGACCCGGGCGACCCCAAGCGCTACTCCCCGGAGGGCTACCGCCGCATCCGGCAACTCGGCCAGGAACTCGCCGCGCTGCGCCGCCGCCTCGACCAGTCGCTGCCCGAGCTGGTCGCCGACGTCGAACGGACCATGCTGCTCGACGTGGAAGCGCAGGCCCGCCCCGGCAGCGCCCGCCGCGCCCACCTGGACGCCTTCGCCGACGTGGTCACCGACTTCGCGGAGACCTCGCCCACCGCCACCCTGATGTCCTTCGTGGACTACCTGGCGACCGCCGCGCACGCCGAGGACGGCCTCACCCCGGGCGAGGTCGAGGTGGTGCCGGACCGCGTGCAGGTGCTGACCGTCCACTCCGCGAAGGGCCTGGAGTGGGAGGTCGTCGCCGTGCCGCACCTGGCGCGCGAGGTCTTCCCCAACAAGCGCCGGTCCTCGTCCTGGCTGCGCACCGTCACGTCGCTGCCCGCCGCGCTGCGCGGTGACTCCGCGGACCTGCCGAAGCTGCGCGTGTCCGACGGCATGGACCGCAAGGAGGTCATCGAGGCGTTCGAGATCCACGAGCAGGACTTCGCCGAGCGCGAGGCCGACGAGGAACGCCGCCTCTGCTACGTCGCGCTGACCCGCTCCGAGCGCGCGCTCGTCGTGTCCGGGCACTGGTGGAACGAGACGAGCACCCGTCCCAAGGGCCCCTCGGACTTCCTGCTGGAGGTCGGCGAACTGGCCGCCGACGGCGTCGGCAAGGTCGCCGCGTGGGCCGAGGAACCACCGGCCGACGAGGAGAACCCACTGGTCAGCCAGGCCCGGACGGCGCACTGGCCGTCCGACCCGCTGACCGGCCGCCGCGACGCCGTGCACGAGGGCGCCGACCTGGTCCGCACCGCGCTGGCCGACGGCGAGGTCGAGGAGGACGAGGACGAGGACGATCCGGACGGCTGGATCGCCGACACCGACGTGCTGCTCGCCGAGTACGCCAAGCGCGCCGGCACCGCCGACCAGGTCGCGCTGCCCGACCACCTGTCGGTGAGCCAGCTCGTCGAGCTCGCCGCGGACCCGGCCGGACTCGCGCGCCGCCTGCGCCGCCCGCTGCCGGTGCCGCCCAACACCTTCGCCCGCCGCGGCACCGCCTTCCACGGCTGGCTGGAGCGCCGCTTCGCCGGTGACCGGCTGTTCGACCTCGACGAGCTGCCCGGCGCCGCCGACCCGGACGAGGCCGGCGACGACGCGCTCGAAGCGCTGCAGGAGGCCTTCGACCGCAGCGCCTGGGCGTCGCGCACGCCGCACGAGGTGGAGGTGCCGTTCTCCACCGAGGTGGACGGCGTGACCGTGCGCGGGCGGATGGACGCCGTGTTCGCCGATCCGGACGGCGGCTGGACCGTCGTGGACTGGAAGACCGGCGCCGTGCCCGAGGAGGGCCGGATGGCCTCGCTCGCCGTGCAGCTGGCGGCGTACCGTCTGGCTTGGGCGTCGCTGTCCGGAACGCCGTTGGAGAAGGTGCGCGCCGCCTTCCACTACGTGCGCGAGGACCACACGGTGCGCCCGGTGGACCTGCTCGACGCGGACGGTCTGCGCGATCTGCTCCGCAGCGTGCCACAGCCCTAGCGAGGCCTGACATGATCCCTTACGATCCGCGGGTGCGTGTCGCGGACGAACCGGACCACTCGCTCGTCGGCGTCGTCCGGATGCCGGAGCCGGCGGTCAGCCCGATCCGGTCCATCGGCAGACGGGTCCTGTGGGCGCTGGTCGCGCTGGTGGCGGCCGTGTTCATCGTCTACCTGGGGCGGGACGGCTACCGGGACGTCAACGAGGACGGGCTCTCGCTGCTCGACGCGTTCTACTACGCCACGGTGTCGCTCTCGACCACCGGTTACGGTGACATCACCCCGGTCACGAGCACGGCCCGGCTGATCAACGTGCTGGTGATCACGCCGTTGCGGGTGCTGTTCCTGATCGTCCTGGTCGGCACCACGCTCGAGGTGCTGACCGAGCGGTCGCGGCAGGCGCTCCGGATCCAGAAGTGGAGGACCAAGGTGCGGGACCACGTGGTGGTCGTCGGGTTCGGGACCAAGGGCCGGGCCGCGGTCAAGACCCTGCTCGGTGACGAGGCGATCGAGCCGAACAAGATCGTCGTGGTGGACACCGACCAGCAGGCGCTCGACGCGGCCGCCGCGCTGGGCCTGGTCACCGTGCACGGCTCGGCCACCCGGTCGGACGTGCTGCGGGTGGCGGCGGTGCAGCGGGCGCGGGCGGTCGTGGTGGCCGCGGATCGCGACGACTCGGCGGTGCTGGCCACGCTCACCGCGCGGGAACTGGCGCCCAAGGCGCACATCGTGGTGTCGGTGCGCGAGGCGGAGAACGTGCACCTGCTCAAGCAGTCCGGCGCGAACCAGGTGGTGGTGTCGAGCGAGACCGCGGGACGGCTGCTCGGCATGGCGACGTCCACGCCGGTCGTGGTCGACATGTTCGAGGACCTGCTGACCCCGGAGTCCGGGCTGGCGATCGCCGAGCGCCCGGCGGAGAAGTCCGAGGAGGGCGGCTCGCCGCGGCACCTGCCGGACATCGTGCTCGGCGTGGTGCGCGACGGGCAGCTGTACCGGGTGGACTCGCCCGCCGTGGACGCCATCGAACCCGGCGACCGGTTGCTCTACGTGAGGAAAGTGACCCCGGCCGACCGGGTTGAGTGATAGATCTCGGCAGCCCGTCGGCGGCTGTGCTTCACCCGGCGCTTCTGGAAGCATGGTGATCGTGCTGCGCTGGAACACCCTCGCCGTCGCCGTGCTGGTCGGCATCGCCATCGTGACCGCCGTGTGGTGGGCGGGGCCGGGCGTGCTGGGCACCGCGGCCGCGGCGCAGGGCACGGTCGCGCAGGCCACGGTCACCAAGGGTGCCGAGTGCACGGCGCCGAACCCGCAGGAGACGGTGGAGATCACGGTCGACGGCCGGACCCGCACGGGGATCCTGGACGCGTGCGGGCACGACCAGAACGACCGGGTCGACGTCACGGTGCCGGCCTCCGCGGGCGACGGGGAGATCCAGGTGCACCTGGCGGACGTGGTCACCGGCCACGACGACCTGCGCCGCCCGATCGGGCTGGCGCTGCTGGCGCTGAGCTGCCTCGGCGGAGGCACCTACGCATTCCTGATCCACCGCGGCCCGCGCCGCGCGGAGATCCCTGCCGCGAGCTGACCCGGCGCGCCGACGCTGCTGGCCCCACCGGAGGAGGTGAGGCCACATCACCCGCGACACGCGGAGGGCAGCCTTCCCGATGCCACCTGCACCGCGTGGGCGTGACCCGTCGGGCACATCCGGGAAGTGCGCGTCGGCTGGCCCCGGCCGCGGCGCCCGCCCGGAACCGCCCTCAGCGGACCTCCGCCGCCGGGGCCGCGAACGTGTTGCACTTCGCGATCCGGTTGAACTGCGCGCCCGTCCGCCACCACTGCGCGTAGTGCGCGTTGGTGCCGTGGTCGGAGCTGCCGGAGGTGTTGTCGCCGCGGGTGTCCTGGTCTCGCCAGGCCTTGGCGTACATGTCGCGCGTCACGGAGCCGCCCCGGTCGACCACCGCGCCCAGGAACATCCCCGAAAAGCACTGCGCCTGCAGCTCCTTGCGCCGCGACAGCTCCAGCCCGGCCGGGCTGTTCTGCCCGACGGCGTAGATCTGCTGCCACACCGCGTCCATGATCCCGGCGACCTCCTGCACGTGGTGGCCGTACTCGTGCGCGAACAGCGCCAGGTAGACACCCGGGTTGTCGCCGTACTGGTCGGTCTGCAGGCCGCGGAAGGGCACGTACAGGTTGTCGTCGCAGTAGTAGGCCGCCGTCGCCACGCTCACCGCGATCGTGCCGCACGCGGTGGTGAAGTGGGTGCCGGTCGGGAAGTGCAGGGTCGGCGGGGTGAACGGCAGGTGGTAGCGCTCCAGGAACTCGCCCCAGGCCTGGTTGAGGCACTGGTCGGCGGCGGTGAAGAACGCCTCGGCCGACGCCTGGTCGCTGCGCCACTCCGGCAGCTCGCACGCGAAGTTCTGCAGCCCGTCGTCCGGGTTCTGCAGGATCGGGTGGCTCGCCAGCGCAAGGATCTTCTCGCCGTCCACCGAGCCGGTCGCCGCGCCCGCCGCGTTGCCGCCGCTGGCCGCGGTGCTCGTCGGGGCGGCCACGGTCGGCGACGGCGAGTCCGGCCTGTTGCCGACCGCGATGAACACCACCAGCCCCGCGAGCAGCACCACCACGGCGCTCAGCGCGAACGCGGTCACCGGCCGCGAGGAACGACGCTCCGCCCGGTGCCGCGGCGCGGACGAGGGCGGCGGCAACGGTTCCCGGGGCGGCGGAGACGTCATCGGCCGCCAGCATAGTCAGCGCGCGTCCCGCGAGGGAGAGATCACGACTCGGCGGCGGCCGCGTGCCACCCGTGGCCGGTGCCGGACCGCTCTGCGAGAGTGGGCGGCGAAGCGACCCGCAGGAAGTTGGAGAAGACCCGATGAGCGACACCGGAGGCTGGACCGGCCCCGATCCGAAGGACCGGCCGGACGACAAGACGCCTCCCGCCGGTCATCCGGTCCCGCC
>NZ_PQHY01000030.1:0-72235 GCF_003385175.1 Amycolatopsis ruanii | reverse complement strand
CGCTCTGCCCCCGTGCCCACCACCCGAGCCGACGTGTCTGCCCCGCCGTGCTCGCCGTTCGGCGCGGCCAGCCCCGTTCGGAATTTCTGAACGTCCCGTTCCCGCGCGCCCGCGCGCGTTAGAACCGATGCCATGACCGAGTCTGCCGTGCTGCCCGTGACCCGGCGGGTGTGGCCGCGCGCGGCGTGGCTCATCACCGCCACCGGGTGGGGCGCCAACCAGTTCTCGCCGCTGCTGGGGGCCTACCGGCGCGAGATGGGCCTGTCCGCGGCGACCGTGACCGGGCTGTTCGCGATCTACATCGTCGGGCTGGTGCCCGGGCTGCTGCTCGGCGGGCCCGGCGCGGACCGCTTCGGTCGGCGGCCCGTCGTGCTGGGGGCGGTCGTCCTGTCGGTGCTCGCGACGGGGGCCCTGCTGCTCGGCGAGGTGGGGGTGCCGTGGCTGGGCGTGGGACGCTTCGGCTCCGGGTTCGCCATGGGCGCGGTGCTGGCGGCGGGCAGCGCGTGGGTGAAGGAGCTGTCGCACCCGCCGCACGACGACGCCGCCGAGGGGACCGGCGCGCGGCGGGCCAGCCTGTTCCTGTCCGCCGGGTTCGGGATCGGGGGCCTGGTCGCGGCACTGATCGCGCAGTGGGCGCCGCTGGACGTGGCGTACCTGCCGCACCTCGTGCTGTCCGCCGTCGTCCTGGTCGCGGCGCTCAAGGTGCCGGAGACCGCGCCGCGGGTGGTGCCGGGCAAGCGGGTGACCGGCATCCGCGACCCGCGGTTCCGGCGGACGGTGGTGCCGGTGGCGCCGTGGGTGTTCGCCGCGCCCGCGACCGGGTTCGCGGTGCTGCCGTCGGTGGTGGAGTCGCGTCTCGGGGAGGCCGAGACGGTGTTCGCCGGCGTGGCGATCGCGGTCGTGCTGGGGGCCGGGCTGCTGATCCAGCCGGTCGGCCGACAACTCGCGGCGCGCGCCGTCGTGCTGCCCGCGCTGATCGGGCTGGCCGCCATCGGAACCGGGATGCTGCTGGGCCTCGCCGCGGCGGTGTCGGCACAGCCGGCGGTGGCGCTGCTGGCCGACGCGGTGCTGGGGTGCGGGTACGGGCTGTGCGTGACGTTCGGCCTCACGGAGATCGCGCGGATCGCCCCGCCGGAGGGCCTGGCCCGGCTCGCGTCGGTGTGGTGGGCGCTGACTTACGTCGGGTTCTGCGCGCCGTACGTGTTCGCGCTCCTCACGCAGGTGACCACGCCGCCGGTGATCCTCGGCAGCGCGGCGGGACTGGCGTTCCTGACCGGCGCGGGCGTGGCGCTACGCCACCGGACGGCGCCATCATGACGGGGTGGACATCGCGGACACCGACCTCACCGGCTCCACCTTCCGCACCTGCGACCTGAGCGGGCTGAAGATCGCCGACTCGCGACTGTACGACGTGTCCATCTCGGGCGACCTGGCCCGGTTCGTGGTCAACGACGTGGACGTCACGGACTTCGTGGAAGCCGAACTCGACCGCCGCCACCCCGAGCGCGTGCAACTGCGGACGATGGAGACGCCCGCGGACTTCCGGGCGATGTGGGGCACCATCGAGTCGCTGTGGGCGGACACCCTCGCCCGCGCACGCCGGCTCCCCGGGGAGCTGCTCCACGAGCGCGTCGACGGCGAGTGGTCGTTCGTGGAAACCCTGCGGCACCTGGTCTTCGCGACGGACGCCTGGGTGAGCCGGACGATCCTGGACCAGCCGATGCCCTACCACCGGCTGGCCCTGCCGCAGACGTCCTACCCGGATCCGGAGACACTGCTCGGTGTCGACGTCGGCGCGCGTCCGGCGCTCGACGAGGTCCTGGAAGTCCGCGCGGACCGGATGGGGCTGGTGCGGCGCATCGTCGACGGCCTCACCGACGGGGAGCTGTCCCGGCCCTGCCGCCGATCACCGGCGCCCGGCTACCCCGCGGAGCCGCACCCGGTGGGCAAATGTCTGCGCGTGGTGATGAACGAGGAGTGCGAGCACCGCCGTTACGCCGTGCGGGACCTCGCCGCGCTGGAGGCGCGGACCAGCGGCAGGTAGACCTCGTCCACGATTTCGACCAGCACGTCGTCCGGGGCGGTGGGTACGCCGCGCACCACGAACTCGTTGCGCAGCAACACGATCGCCACCGTGGCGATCCTCGGGCGCAGCGCTCCCGGTGCCGCTTCGCCGCGTTGAACGGCCCGTTCGAGGATCGTCAGCCACGGGGCTGCCGCGTCCTCGCCCGGGTCCTGCAGCCGCGACAGCAGTTCGGCAGCGCCGCGCTGCGCGGAGATCAGCTCGCGCAGGATCGCGCCCAGCGGGGAACTCCAGTGGCGGTTGGCGCCGCGCAGCAGTTCGAGCGCGTCCTCGCGCAGGCTGCCCGTGTCCGGCAGCGGCACCGACTTCGTGAGCCGCTGGTAGGCCGCGACCCCGAGGGACAGCCGGTTCGGCCAGCGGCGGTAGATCGCGTTCTTGTTGGTGCCGGCCCGCGCGGCGACCTTGTCCATGGTCAGCCCCGCGAACCCGGACTCGGTCAGCTCGTCCGCCGCCGCCCGCAGGATCGCGTCCTCCAGCGCGGGCCCCCGCCGCCGTGTCCTGGACTCCACGGGTACGCACAGTACCTTATCTCTGCTAGGGTACCGCCAGTACCTTATTGGAGGAGATGACACATGCGGGCCAAGGGCATCAGTTACGACACCGGTTTCGTGCAGAACGGGAAGTGCTCCCGGACGCGATTCGACCCGGAGCTGGTCGAGCGCGAGCTGCGGACCATCCGCGACGACCTGCACTGCACCGCCGTGCGGATCACGGGCGGCGACCCGGAACGGCTGGAGTTCGCCGCGACCCGCGCCGCGGACCTGGGCCTCGAGGTCTGGTTCTCGCCCTATCCGCTGGAGCTGACCGAGGCGGAGACGCTGAAGCTGTTCGCGGACTGCGCCGAGCGCGCCGAGCGGGCCCGCAGGCGGGGAGCCGAGGTCGTGTTCGTCGCCGGCGCCGAGCTGAGCCTGATGAACAAGGGTTTCCTGCCCGGCGAGGGAGCCCGGGAGCGCGTCGCGTCACTGCTGGACAACCGGGAGCACATCGGCGAGGTCGCCAGCCGGATCAACGATTTCCTCGCCCGGGCGGTGGCCGTCGTGCGGGAACGCTTCGGCGGCCCGGTGACGTACGCGTCCGTGCAGCTGGAGCGCGTCGACTGGACGCCGTTCGACTTCGTCTCGGTGGACCTGTACCGGACGGCCGAGATCGCCGACCGCTTCGCCGACGGGGTCCGGGTCCTCGTCGCGCAGGGCAAACCGGTCGCGATCACCGAGTTCGGCGCCGCGACCTACCGCGGCGCGGGCGATCTGGGGGCGAGTGGTCTGGACGCGGTGGAGTACGACGACGACGGCCCGGTCCGGCTCAACGGCGTCTACGAGCGCGACGAGGAGGGCCAGGCCGCGTACCTGCGCGAGCTGCTGGAGACGTTCGACGCCGCCGGGGTGGACAGCGCGTTCGTGTTCACCTTCGCGCTGTACGACCACGTCCACCGCCCCGGCGGCGACCCGTGCCAGGACCTGGACCTGGCCAGCTACGGCGTGGTGAAGGTGTTCGCCGACCGCGACGGCCTGCCCTGGGAACCGAAGGCCGCGTTCGCCGCGATCGGCGAGTACTACGGGGAGCACTGAGCACGAGAACGGCCCCTCCCACCCGGGAAGGGGCCGTCACCACGAACGACTCAGCGGTCCGCGACCGCCTGCTCCGCCGCCTGCATCCACTCCCGCCACTGGGCCGCCTGCTCCTCGGCCTTCTTGGCGCGCCGCTCGTCGCCGGCGGCGCGGGCCTTCGCGGCCTGCGCTTCGAACTGCTCGACCCGCTCGCGGAACTGCGCGGCCCGCGCCTGGGCCTCCGGGTCGCTCCGGCGCCATTGGCTGTCCTCGACGGCGCGGATGCGGTCCTGCACCGCCTTGAGCCGGCCGTCCAGCTCGCGGATCCGCTCCCGCGGCACCTTGCCGATCTCGTCCCACTGCTCCTGGATCCGCCGCAGCTGCGCCTTCGCCGCGTCGAGGTTCGCGCCCGGGTCGATCTTCTCGGCCTCGACGAGCAGCTCCTCCTTGCGCGTGGCGTTCGCGGCGAACTCGGCGTCACGCTCGGAGAACGTCGCCGAGCGGCGGGCGAAGAACGCGTCCTGCGCGGCGCGGAAGCGCTGCCACAGCGCGTCGTCGGCCTCCTTGGGCGCCCGGCCCGCGGCCTTCCACTCCGCCATCAGTTCCTTGTAGCGCCCGGCGGTCGGGCCCCAGTCGGTCGAGTCGGCGAGCGCCTCGGCCTCCGCGATCAGCTCCTCCTTGCGGGCCTTCGCCGCCGCGCGTTGCTTGTCCAGCTCGGCGAAGTGCGACCCGCGGCGCCGGTTGAACCCCTCGCGCGCCTTGGAAAAGCGCTTCCACAGCTCGTCGTCGGTCTTGCGGTCGACGCCCTTGATCGTCTTCCACTCGTCGAGGATCGCGCGCAGCCGGTCGCCCGCGGCCTTCCACTGCACCGATTCGGCGGCGATCTTCTCGGCCTCCTCGGCGAGCGCCTGCTTGCGCCCGACCGCCGCCGCGCGGGCCTGTTCGCGCTCCTGCTTCGCCGCCGCCAGCGCGGTCTCGGCGTGCGCGACGATCTGGTCGATCCGCGCCGACAGCGCCGCGAGGTCCCCGACGACGGCCGCCGTCGGCAGGCTCTCCCGCAACTGCGTGGCGGTGGCGAGCGCGTGCTTCGGGTCGCCCGCGCCGGACGACAGCCGGGTGCCGAGCAGCTCGACCTCGGTGCGCAGGTCGTCGAAGCGCCGCGCGTAGTGCAGCAGTCCCTCCTCCGGCGAGCCGGCCTGCCACACGCCGACGGTGCGTTCCCCGTCCGCGGTCCGGACGTAGACGTTGCCCTCGTCGTCCACGCGGCCCCAGCGGGAGGGATGCGGCTCGGCCGGCGGGACCGGCGCGCCGTGACCGGCGGCGGGCGTGTGGCCGTGGGGCACCTGGTGGGGTGCCGGGGTGCCGGTGTTCTCGTCGGACATCGCAGGCTCCTTATCGCCTGTCGGCCCGCCTGGTGGCGGGCGCCCCGCGGGCGCGCGGGGCCGGGTCATGCGGGTTTCGTTCCCTCTGGCCGCATTCAAGCAGTTCAGCGCCGCTCGTGGTACTCGGTTGGGGGGTCGGAGCGGGTGATTCTACTTCCGGACCACGTGGGATCGTTGTGATCGTCGATCTCGCTGCGCTCCGTGTCCGCGGGTTGCCCGAGAGTGGCTGCCGGTAACCTCGACGGGTGTGATCGTGCAAGCCGTGGTGGTACCGCAGCCCCCGCTGCTCGTGCCCGCCCTGTCCCCGGGTGCGAACGCCGAGCTGGAGGCGCTGCGCGCGGCCTGCCGCACCGCGGTGGCGCGTCTCGCCGCCGCCACCCGGGAGTGGGTCGCGGTCGGCGCCGGTGACCACGAACGGGTCATCGAACCCGCTACGTCCGGGTCGTTCCGCGGATACGGGGTCGACGTTCCGGTCTCGCTGACCGCCGGGCCCGCGACCCCCGCCGACCTCCCGCTGCCCGCACTGGTCGCGGCCTGGCTGCGCGAGCAGGCGGACGCCGGGTCGGTGCGCGTGCACCTCGCCGGCGGCGACCCGGCCGAGTGCGAGCGCCTGGGCAAGCACCTCGCCCACGGCGACCGGACCGGCCTGCTCGTGCTCGGCGACGGTTCGAACCGGCATGGCCCCAGGTCCCCGGGCAGCGAGCCCGACCGCGCCCCCGCCTTCGACGACGCCGTCGCCCGCGCGCTGGGCAGCGCCGACACCGCCGCGCTGCGGGCGCTCGACCCCGGACTGGCCGCCGAACTCGGCGCCGGCGGGCGCGCGCCGTGGCAGGTCCTGGCCGGCACCGGCGACGACTGGCGCGCCGAGTTGCTCTACTCCGCGGCGCCGTTCGGCGTCGGCTACCACGTCGCGGTGTGGGAGCGCGGATGAAGCCGATCGCCGTCGTCGGCCCCACCGCCACCGGGAAGTCCGACCTCGCCATCACGATCGCCCGCGCGGTCGGCGGCGAGGTGGTCAACGCCGATGCCCTGCAGCTCTACCGCGGCATGGACATCGGCACCGCCAAGGTCCCCGAGGCGGAGCGGCGCGGCGTACCGCACCACCTGCTCGACGTCCTCGACGTCACCGAGACCGCCTCCGTCGCCGCCTACCAGCGCGACGCGCGGGCCGTCATCGAGCGCCTGCTGGCCGCGGGCACGGTGCCGGTGCTGGCCGGCGGCTCCGGGCTCTACGTGCAGGCCGTGCTCGACGACCTCCGCTTCCCGGGCACCGACCCGGCGGTGCGGGCGCGCCTGGAGGCCGAGGCGACGCAGGCCCGCGCCGCGGCCCTGCACAGCAGGCTGAGCAGGCTCGATCCCGCCGCGGCCACCGCGATCCTGCCGACCAACACGCGCCGGATCGTCCGCGCGCTGGAGGTCATCGAGATCACCGGGCAACCGTTCTCCGCGAACCTGCCCGAACCCGGTCCGGCGCGCTACGGCGCGGTGCTGATCGGGATCGACCGGGACACCGAGGACCTGGACGGGCGGGTGGAGCTGCGGGTGGACCGGATGTTCGCCGCGGGCCTGGTCGACGAGGTGGAGTCCCTGGTGGCACGCGGGTTGCGGGAGGGCAGGACCGCGTCGCGCGCGCTGGGTTACCAGCAGGTGCTCGCCGAGCTGGACGGCGACCGGGACTTCGCCGCCGCGGCCGAGGCGACCAAGCAGGCGACGCGCCGATTCGTTCGCAGGCAACGATCCTGGTTCCGCCGGGACGCCCGGATCCGGTGGTTCGACGGTGCCGATCTTGACGTGGCCGAGCGGGTGCTCGCCGTGGTGGACCAGTAGTCTGATCGTGTGGTTATCGAGTTCCTCAAGGGGCATGGCACCCAGAACGACTTCGTGGTGCTTCCCGACCCCGACGCCCGGCTGGACCTGACGGCGAGCCGGGTCGCCGCGCTGTGCGACCGCCAGCGCGGGCTCGGTGCCGACGGCGTCCTCCGGGTCGTCCGCAGGGAAGCCGTGGACATCCCCGCCGCGTCCGATTCGGCGGGGGAGTGGTTCATGGACTACCGCAACGCCGACGGGTCGATCGCCGAGATGTGCGGCAACGGCACGCGGGTCTTCGCGCGCTACCTCGTCGAAGCGGGCCTGGTGCCCGGCCGCGAGTTCGTCATCGGCACCCGGGCCGGCGACCGTCCGGTGGTGGTGCACCCGGACCTCTCGGTGACGGTGCAGATGGGCCCGGCCGCGATCACCGGCGCGTCGGTCGCCATCGTCGACGGGCACAACTTCTCCGGCGTCGCCGTGAACGTCGGCAACCCGCACCTGGTGTCCATTGTGGACGAGGACATCGACGAGCTGGACCTGTCCCGCCCGCCCCGCTACGACAGCGACTTCTTCCCCGACGGCGTCAACCTGGAGTTCGTCAACCCGCTCGGCGAGCAGCGCCTGAAGATGCGGGTGTACGAGCGCGGGGTGGGCGAGACCCGCGCGTGCGGCACCGGCACCGTGGCGGCCGTCGCGGCCGCGCTGCACCTGGCCGGCACCGACACCGGGAAGTCCGCAGTGGACATTCCCGGCGGCCGGGTCGAGGTCAGTGTGGAGCGGGGGGCGTCGACACTGACGGGCCCGGCGGAGTTCGTGGCGCGGGGTCAGCTGGATCCGCGGTGGTGGGAGAAGGCGGGCTGACCGGCAGGTCGCGCATCTTCCGCAACGGCGACAACAGCACCGGCAGCATCGTCACGGCCATGAGCGAGCACCCGGCCCACACCGTGGGCCGGACGCCGATCAGTTCGCCCAGCCCGCCGCCCGCGAGCCCGCCCAGCGGCATCGTGCCCCACACCACGAACCGCACGGTCGCGTTCATCCGGCCCAGCAGCCGGTCCGGGCAGATCGCCTGCCGGTAGCTGACCTGCGCCACGTTGTAGACGACGATGCCGTAGCCGCTGGCGACCAGGCCCGCCACGCCCAGCGCCACCGACCAGCCCGGCTGGGACAGCGGCAGCAGCAGCTGGAGCGGCCAGGTGGTCAGCGGCACCAGCCAGATCGCCCTGGCCTGCCCGATGACGCGGGTCCAGAACCCGGCGGTCAGGGCGCCGAGCACGCCGCCGGCGCTGCCGAGGGCGAGCACCAGACCGACGCCGGACGGGCTCAGCCCGAGGTCGCGGGTGAGGAACAGGACCTGCATCGAGAGGACGATCGTCCCGGCGAAGTTGCCGGTCGAGGTGCACAGCGTGATCGCCCGCAACGCCGGGTTGCCGAACACGAACCGCAGGCCCTCGGCGATCTGCGTGCGCAGCGGGGTGCCGTCGTGCGGCTCGGGCTCCGGCTCGGGAGTCTTGATCCGCAACAGGAACAGCCCGGACGCGAGGTAGCCCACGCCGGTCGCGAGCACCGCGTTGGCCGCCCCGAACAGCTGGGTTAGCCCGCCGCCCAGCCCGGGCCCGGCCACCTGCGCGACCGACTGGCTGGCCTGCAGTTTGGCGTTGCCCTCCACCAGGTGCTGCCGCCCGACCAGCGACGGCAGGTAGGACTGGTAGGAGACGTCGAAGAACACCGTCCCGACGCTGACCAGCAACGCGACCACGACCAGCTGGGTCAGCGTCAGCCAGCCGGTCCACCACGCCACCGGGATGGTCAGCAGCAGCGCGGCGCGCGCGAAGGCGGCGCGCAGCATGAGCGGACGCCGTTTCATCCGGTCCACCCACACCCCGGCGGGCAGCCCGATCAGCAGGAACGCGGCGTTCTCGGCCGCGGTGAGCAGGCCCATCTCGCCAGGGGTCGCGGACAGCACGGTCGCGGCCAGCAGGGGCAGCACGGTGATCCCGACGAACGTGCCCGCCTGGCTGACGGTGTCGCCGGCCCACAGGAGGCGGAAGCCCGCGTGGAACCACAGGGAGTCTCTTCGGCGCACCCCGATAGGGTGACGCAGTGATTGGAATCCGTCAATCACTTCCGCGTTACGCTTACCCGGTGCGAGACCGCCGCCCCGCGACCGAGGCCGAGGCAGCCGCCCTGGCCTCGGGAATACGCCTGCGCATCATCCGGTTGACCTATGCGGAGGCGTTGACGAACAAGGAAATCGCGCAGCGCCTCGGCCGCGACCCGGCCACCACCCTGCACCACGTGCGCAAGCTCGTCGACACCGGATTCCTGGCTCCGCAACCGGTCCGCCGGGGCAACCGCGGCGCGAAGGAGATCCCGTACCTGTCCACCGGGAAGTCCTGGGACCTGTCCGGGAAGGACAGCGAGGCGCTGGCCGAGGCCATGCTCGAGGCCTACCTCGCCGAGGTCGCCGAGCTGGACCGGGGCGAGCTGGACCAGTCCCGCCTGGTGATCCGGGTGGCCCCGGGCGAGCGCCGCGAGTTCGAGCGACGGCTGGCGGGCCTGCTGGACGAGTTCCGGAACCGCTCCACGCCGGAGGGCGACGAGCAGTTCGCGGTCTACGTCGCGACGTACCCGAGCCGCTAAAGGATTCGGACAATCCCGCGAACCGTGGGACCATGGAAGGACGATGACAGAACTGACCTACACAGACCTCGTGGCAGACCCCTCGACGGGTGAGCTGGAACTCTCCGACCGCGCCTCGCTGCGCCGCGTCGCCGGCCTGTCCACCGAACTGTCGGACATCACCGAGGTCGAGTACCGGAAACTCCGCCTCGAACGCGTGGTGCTGGTCGGCGTGTGGACCGAGGGCACCGCGGAGCAGTCCGAGGCCTCCCTCGCCGAACTCGCACGCCTGGCCGAGACCGCCGGTTCCGAGGTGCTCGAAGGTCTCGTGCAGCGGCGCTCCAAGCCCGACCCGGCCACCTACATCGGCTCGGGCAAGGTGCGCGAGCTGTTCGACATCGTCGTCGCCACCGGGGCCGACACGGTCATCTGCGACGGCGAGCTCTCGCCCGGCCAGCTGCGGCAGCTGGAGGAGCGGCTCAAGGTCAAGGTGATCGACCGGACCGCGCTGATCCTCGACATCTTCGCCCAGCACGCGCGCTCGCGCGAAGGCAAGGCGCAGGTCGAGCTGGCCCAGCTGCAGTACCTCATCCCGCGGCTGCGGGGCTGGGGTGAGTCGCTGTCCCGGCAGGCCGGTGGCCGGGCCGGCGGCGCGAACGGCGGCGTCGGCCTGCGTGGTCCCGGTGAAACCAAGCTGGAGACCGACCGCAGGCGCATCAACAAGCGCGTGGCGAAGCTGCGCCGCGAGATCGCCGCGATGGACACCATCCGGGCGACCAAGCGGGGCCGCCGCGTCGCCAACGAGGTGCCCAGCGTCGCGATCGTCGGCTACACCAACGCGGGCAAGTCGAGCCTGCTCAACGCCATCACCGGGGCCGGTGTGCTGGTGGAGAACGCCCTGTTCGCCACCCTGGACCCGACCACCCGGCGGGCGGCCACCCCGGACGGGCGCACGTTCACGCTGACCGACACCGTCGGGTTCGTCCGGCACCTGCCGCACCAGCTGGTCGACGCGTTCCGCTCGACGCTGGACGAGACGGCCGACGCCGATCTGCTGCTGCACGTGGTGGACGGGTCCGACCCGGCGCCGGAGGAGCAGGTCAACGCGGTGCGCCAGGTGCTCGCCGAGATCACCCGGAGCCACGAGAGCCCGCTGCCGCCGGAGCTGATCGTGATCAACAAGGCGGACGCGGCCGACGAGCTGGCGCTGGTCCGCCTCCGGCACCTGCTGCCGGGCGCGATCGTGGTGTCGGCCAAGACCGGTGAGGGTGTCGCCGAGCTGGTCGAGGCCCTGGCCGAGCGGCTGCCGCGGCCCGACGTGGTCGTCGACGCCCTGGTGCCCTACACCCGGGGTGAGCTGGTGGCGCGGGTGCACTCCGAGGGGGAGGTCCTCACCGAGGAGCACCTGCCGGAAGGCACCCGGCTGAGCGCACGCGTTCGCCCGGACGTGGCGTCCGCGCTGGAGGACTACGCGGTCCACGGCTCACCCGCCTGAAATCGGTACCGTGGCTCGGGTGAGCCTCGGTAGAGCTGTGCTGGTGCCGGTCCTGTCCGTCCTGCTCGCGCTGGGGCTGGCCGGACCGGCGCGCGCGGCGCAGGCACCCGCCCCGGAGCCGGTGTGCTCGGTGTCCGACAAGCGGCTCGGTGAGCTGTCCGGCCTGGTGAGCGACGGGTCGCGGTGGTACGCGATCAACGACGGCGGCACGAAGGTGCAGATCTTCGTGCTGGGCCGGGACTGCGCCGTGCAGCGCGTGATCTCCGGTTCGACCGACCCGTACGACGTCGAGGACCTCGCGCGGGCCGCGGACGGCACGTTCTGGCTCGCCGACACCGGGGACAACCGCAAGCAACGCGACACCGTCGCCCTGCTGGCCGTCACGCCGCAGGGCAAGGTGACGCTCCACCGCCTGACCTACCCCGACGGGCAGCACGACGCGGAGGCACTGCTGCTCGACGCGTCGGGAACGCCGTACCTGGTCACGAAGAACCCGCTGGGCGAGGCGGGGATCTACCGGCCGGCCCAGAAGCTGGCCAGTCCGGGGCCGACACCGCTGGAGCGGGTCGGCTCCCTCACCATCAAGTCCACGGACACCCCGGGCGGGCCGGTCGCCGGGTTCGGGTCCGTGCTGGTCACCGGGGGAGCCGTGAGCGCGGACGGCAAGATCGTCGCGCTGCGGACCTACACCGACGCCTACCTGTTCGCCGCTCCCGACCGGGACGTCGCGGCCGCGCTGCGGCGCGAGCCGGTGCGCGTGCCGCTGCCGGACGAGCAGCAGGGGGAGGCGATCGCCTTCGACCCGGACGGCACGCTCGTGTCGGCCTCCGAGGGCACCGGGCCGATCCGCGTGGTGCGCGGGGCCACCGCCCTGGTGGCGGACGCCGAGCCGGCCGACGAGGGCGGCCAGTCCTCCGGCTCCGGCGGGGAGGCCGCCGGCCCGTCCGGCGAGGGCGGGGTGGACACGGTGCCCGGGCTGCTGCTGGCGGTGGTCATCGCGGGCGGCGTCGTGTTCGCCTGGACGAAGCTGCGGAAGCGCTCCGGCCGCTGATCGTTTCGAACGACCGATCGATCATCGGCGCTTGTGGCGGCAAGCAACTCGCACCGCCGCGGGTTCTCAGGCGGCCTCTCGCGAGGACAGCGCCGACGTGGTGAATTGGCATTCATGAGGAGGCGATCCCACAGCGGGAGGCCGTCTGAGGTTCCGCCACCCGCGCCGCTACGCGAGCTGCTGTGCAACCTCGTTTCAGAGGCGGCGGATGACCGCGACGACCTTGCCGAGAATGGTGGCTTCGTCGCCGGGGATCGGGTCGTAGGCCTCGTTGTGCGGCATCAGCCAGACGTGGCCGTCCTTCTGCTTGAACGTCTTGACCGTGGCCTCGCCGTCGATCATCGCCGCCACGATCTCGCCGTTGTTGGCCGTCGGCTGCTGGCGCACGACCACCCAGTCGCCGTCGGTGATGGCGGCGTCGACCATCGAGTCACCGGTGACGCTGAGCAGGAAGACCTCGCCCTCGCCGACGATGTCCTTCGGCAGCGGGAAGACGTCCTCGATGGACTGCTCGGCCAGCACCGGGCCACCGGCGGCGATGCGGCCGACCAGCGGCACGTACGCGGGCTTGGGCATCGGCGTGGTCTCGGCCTCGGCCTGGGCGGTCAGCACCCCCACCGCGCGCGGGCGGTTCGCGTCCCGGCGCAGGTAGCCCTTGCGCTGCAGCGTGCGCAGCTGGTGCGACACCGACGAGGTGGACGTCAGCCCGACCGCCTCGCCGATCTCGCGGACGCTGGGCGGGTAGCCGAACCGCTCGATCCACGCCTTGATGACCTCGAGGATCTGCTGCTGGCGAGGGCTGAGGCCCTCCTCGACGTCCTCCGGGTCGGGGAGGGGATGCACGTCCCCGAACCGGCCACCCGGCCTGCGGATCGTCTCGCCCGTCTCTTGCGACACCGTGCTGCCTCCCAGCTCTGGAGCGGCCGGGAACGCGCACCCGCGCGGCCGGCGCTGTCCGCCTCTGCTGGTCACCCACAGTAGTGCACCCGACAGCAAACATCAAACAACTGTTCGACGACACGCCGGGGCGCGCTCGATTTTGTCGTACCCGGGTGGTACACATTCGCACGGAGGTTCGATAGAACGGTTGTTCGACCGACGGCGCCCCTGGCCGGAGGTCGGGGTCTGCGAGGAGGTTCCGCCATGTCGGTACTGACACACCAGGAGTCGCTGGTCCGGCGCGCGCCGGAGGGCACGACGGACGTGCGGGTGCCGCCGCGCCCGCGCCGCCCCGAGGCGCGGCGCCCGCCGACACGGGCCAGGGTGGTCGCCGGGCGCCGTCCGGGTCCGGTCGCCGCGTGCCCGCGCCGGGTCGCGCCGCGGTGGCCGTGGCTCGCCGCCGTGGGGGTCGCGATCGCGCTCGCCGTCACCGGGTTGGGTGTTTTCGCCGGATCGTTCGCGCCGGACGTCCCGGAGCGGACGGCCACGGTCGCGGTCGCGCCGGGGGAGACGCTGTGGGATCTGGCGCGGCAGTACGCGCCGGGGAGCGACACCGGTGCCGTGGTCGAACGCATCGAGGAGCTGAACCAGCTGCCGGCGGAGTCGGTCGTGCCCGGTCTGTTGCTCACCGTGCCGGTCGAATCCGGCTCCGTGATCACCGGCCCGTGAGGGGCGCCGCCATACCTCATCGGTCGCTCGTGTCGCCTTGCGCCCCGCCCGCGCGCGATCTAAGGTCCACCGCTATATCTAGTAGTTACATGGCTGTAGTTGGTCCACAAGTTGGGGTAGACTGAGGACGAGTTGTCCACAGGCGGTGGGTGTCTGCCCACCGGATATCCACATGTTGATCACCAGGTTCCGGGTCGTAGCGTGGCGGCGCGGGCCGGGGTGGATGTCGCCCGCGGCACGAGAGGGGAAGGTGTTCGGAAGATGCGGTGCCCGTTCTGCCGTCACGCCGACTCCCGGGTCGTCGACTCGCGGGAGGTGGACGAGGGGCAGGCCATCCGCCGCAGGCGGTCCTGCTCGGCCTGCGGTCGCCGGTTCACCACGTCCGAGACGATGGTGCTGGCGGTCGTCAAGCGTTCCGGGGTCACCGAGCAGTTCAGCAGGGACAAGGTGGTCCGGGGCGTGCGCCGCGCCTGCCAGGGCAGGCCGGTCGACGACGACGCGCTGCAGCAGCTCGCCCAGCGGGTCGAGGAGTCGATCCGCGCGGCCGGAGTCGCCGAGATCCCGAGCCACGAGGTCGGCCTGGCCATCCTCGGGCCGCTGCGGGAACTCGACGAGGTCGCCTACCTCCGGTTCGCCAGCGTCTACCGCTCCTTCTCCTCGGTCGAGGACTTCGAGAAGGAGATCGCGGACCTGCGCAAGGCCATGGCAGACAAGCACGGCGACGAAAGCGCGGCCGGGGCGTGAGCCCGGCGCGTGGCGGGAGGGACGAATCCATGACGGAGACCGTGGGTGCCGGCACGACGGGCGGCAAGGCCGCCAAGAAGGGCAAGCGGGGGCTGAAGATCAGCCGGGTGTTCACCACCGAGGGCGTGCACCCGTACGACGAGGTCACCTGGGAGCAGCGTGACGTCGTCATGACCAACTGGCGTGACGGGTCGATCAACTTCGAGCAGCGGGGCGTCGAGTTCCCCGAGTTCTGGTCGATGAACGCGACCAACATCGTCACCAGCAAGTACTTCCGCGGTGCGGTCGGCAGCCCGCAGCGCGAGCGCAGCCTCAAGCAGCTCATCGACCGCGTCGTGCACGCCTACGTCAAGGCGGGCACCGAGCACGGCTACTTCGCGACGGCCACCGACGCGGAGATCTTCGAGCACGAGCTGACCTGGATGCTGCTGCACCAGGTGTTCAGCTTCAACTCCCCGGTGTGGTTCAACGTCGGCACCTCCTCCAAGCAGCAGGTCTCGGCCTGCTTCATCCTCGCGGTCGACGACACCATGGAGTCGATCCTCGACTGGTACAAGGAAGAGGGGATGATCTTCCGCGGCGGGTCCGGCGCGGGCATCAACCTCTCCCGCATCCGCTCCTCCAAGGAGCTGCTGTCCTCGGGCGGCACGGCCTCCGGGCCGGTGTCGTTCATGCGTGGCGCGGACGCCTCCGCGGGCACCATCAAGTCCGGCGGTGCCACCCGCCGCGCCGCGAAGATGGTCGTCCTCGACGTCGACCACCCGGACATCGAGGAGTTCATCCAGACCAAGGCGCGCGAGGAGCAGAAGATCCGCGTCCTGCGCGACGCCGGCTTCGACATGGACCTCTCCGGCGCCGACATCACCTCGGTGCAGTACCAGAACGCCAACAACTCGGTGCGCGTCAGCGACGAGTTCATGCGCGCGGTCGAGTCGGACGCCGAGTTCGGCCTGCGGGCTCGCCTGACCGGCGAGGTCATCGACACCGTCGGCGCGAAGAAGCTGTTCCGCTCGATGGCCCAGGCCGCGTGGGAGTGCGCCGACCCGGGGCTGCAGTACGACGACACGATCAACGACTGGCACACCTGCCCCGAGTCGGGCCGGATCACCGCGTCGAACCCGTGCAGCGAGTACATGCACCTGGACAACTCCAGCTGCAACCTGGCGTCGCTGAACCTGCTGAAGTTCCTCAAGGACGACGGCATGTTCGACGGTGAGCTGTTCGTCAAGGCGGTCGAGTTCGTCATCACCGCGATGGACATCTCGATCTGCTTCGCGGACTTCCCGACCGAGTCGATCGGCGAGACCACCCGCAAGTTCCGCCAGCTGGGCATCGGCTACGCCAACCTGGGCGCGCTGCTGATGGCCACCGGGCACGCCTACGACTCCGACGGCGGCCGGGCGCTCGCCGCGAGCATCACGTCGCTGATGACCGGCACCTCCTACCGCCGCTCGGCGGAGATGGCCGGCGTGGTCGGCGCGTACGAGGGCTACAGCCGCAACGCCGAGGCGCACCAGCGCGTCATGCGCAAGCACGCGGCGGCCAACGACGCGATCCGCACGATGCACACCAACGACGCCACGATCCGTGACCTGGCCACCCGGGAGTGGCGCAACGGCATCGAGATCGGCACGAAGAACGGCTGGCGCAACGCGCAGGCCAGCGTGCTCGCGCCGACCGGCACCATCGGCTTCATGATGGACTGCGACACCACCGGCATCGAGCCGGACTTCTCGCTGGTGAAGTTCAAGAAGCTCGTCGGCGGCGGGTCCATGCAGATCGTCAACCAGACCATCCCGCGGTCGCTCAAGACCCTGGGCTACCAGGACGAGCAGATCGAGGCGATCGTCGAGTACATCGCCGAGCACGGTCACGTGGTCGACGCGCCGGGCCTGCGCCCGGAGCACTACGAGGTGTACGACTGCGCCATCGGTGAGCGGTCCATCGCGCCGATGGGCCACGTGCGGATGATGGCCGCCGTGCAGCCGTTCCTGTCCGGCGCGATCTCCAAGACCGTGAACATGCCGGAGACGGCGACGGTCGAGGACATCGAGGAGATCTACTTCCAGGGCTGGAAGCTGGGCCTCAAGGCGCTGGCGATCTACCGCGACAACTGCAAGGTCGGGCAGCCGCTGTCCAGCGCGAAGAAGAAGGCCGAGGTGGCCGAAGCTTCAGCGCCGGAGAAGGTCGTCGAGTACAAGCCGATCCGCAAGCGGCTGCCGAAGAAGCGCCCGAGCCAGACCCTGTCGTTCACGGTCGGCGGCGCCGAGGGCTACCTGCACGCGGGTTCCTACCCGGACGACGGGCTGGGCGAGATCTTCGTGAAGCTGGGCAAGCAGGGTTCGACGCTGGCGGGTGTCATGGACGCCTTCTCGATGTCGATCTCGGTGGGCCTGCAGTACGGCATCCCGCTGGAGTTCTACGTCTCGAAGTTCTCGAACCTGCGCTTCGAGCCGGCCGGCATGACCGACGACCCGGACATCCGGATCGCCACCAGCGTGCTGGACTACCTGTTCCGCCGTCTCGCGCTGGACTACCTGCCGTACGAGAAGCGGGCCGAGCTGGGCATCTTCACGGCGGCCGAGCGCGCCGCCCAGGTGGAGACGGGCTACGGCGCGCAGCCGGCCGAGCAGGTCGACCTGGAGGCGCTGCGCAGCACGGTCGACTCGAGCCCGGCGAAGGCCGAGCCGGCCGAGCAGCCCCACCCGGCGCACAGCACGGCCGAGCTGATGGAGCTGCACCTCGGCAAGGCGGCCGACGCGCCGCTGTGCATGACCTGCGGCACCAAGATGCGCCCCGCGGGCTCCTGCTACGCCTGCGAGGGCTGCGGCGCCACGTCCGGCTGCAGCTGATCGCATGACCGGGTTTGAGGTGGTGTAGCAGACCCACCTCGGGGCGCCCGAGAACGAAGTCTGCTGTGGGGTGGGACGGTCGTCCCACCCCACAGCGGCTTTCACGGCGGGGCATTCCCGGCGGCGGATCAGTTGCTCAGGGTCCGAAGCGCGGCGAGCCCGACCACCGTCTTGGCCCCGCTGTATTTCGCCGCTGCCGCGACCCCGTCCATGGTCTGTCCGGTCTCGTAAACGTCGTCGATCAGGAGGACCGTCTGCCCCTCCAGGTCTTCGTCGACTCTGTACTCCCAGCGGAATGAGGCGCGATCGGCGCGGGACATTTCCTTGGCAGGCGGCCGTGATGAAATGCGACGTTTCACCTCGACAATTTCTCGTCCGGTTTCACGCGCGACGGCGGTGCCGATCCGCATACTTGCGCTTACCTCCTTGCTGTCGTGTCCTGGCACGGGAACTATCTTGGTCGCCTTGTCGAACCACAGGTGTTCGCGAACGATCCGGCTGAGTCTCTTGCAGAGAAACCGCTCGGTCTCATGCCGTTGCTCGTCGCTGTGCGGTCCGTAGTCTTTGGCGGCACGCATCAGTATCGCGGTCGGTGAATCCCGCAGGGTTCCGTCGGTATCTGGAATCTTGTAGAAGTCGAAAGCGACGGCCCCATCGAGGTAGTACCTCCCCCGGACCCTGAGTACGAGAACCTCCTCGAGGAGTCTCAGAAAATCGGTCAGCTCGTCAGGAGGACGGAAGTCCATCCGAAAGAGGCAGGTCCATTCGGAGTCGCGCCCAGGCGTTTGCGCCTCCGCGCGGGGGAGCGCACCGAGGATGTGTTCCGCGATCTCCTTTGAGCCGCGGATTTTCAGTAACGTCGTGGACCCGGATTGCTCGATCGACCAGGCGTCGAGTCGATTTCCGCGGTGGTCGGGCCGATAACGCGTGATTCCCGATGAAGCGGACAAGTCGGGAAACCTCCCAGGAGTGAACGTCGCTGCGGCCCCGATCATTCCACAGAACGGTCGTCCGTGAGGTCGATTCCGCTAACGGGGCACAGGCTATACTTCGTCGCGGTACCCCTGCGAGCGATTGTGGAATGAATGAGCACAGGAGTGTCGCTTGGCGATCAGGCGGCCGGCGAGCGCGAGTTGGCGTTCGCCCTGTTGGCAGGGCCCGCTGCGGGTGGCGCGCGCCGCGCGACGCGCAGCCTCTTGCGCTCGGGGCGATCACAGATTCTGGATTTGATCGCCCATCTTCCTGCTCCGGATCGTGAGAACGCCGAGGCGACGGCTGCGCGTTTGTGGGAACGCGGTGTACGCCCGTTGCTCTGTGACGACCCTCGGTATCCAGATTCTTTGCGTCGATTCAGCGGTGCCCCACCGGCCTTGTTCTGCTTGGGGCCGATGGAGCTGCTGGAGCGGCCTGCCGTAGGGGTGTGCGGCTCCCGCGACGCGAGCGACGGGGGAATTCGCGCGGCACGGGCCTGCGGAGCGGAAGCCGCCCGCCTCGGCATCGCAGTCGTGTCCGGGTATGCGAAAGGCGTGGACACGGCGGGTCACCTCGCGGCGCTCGAAGCGGGGGGAACGACGATCGCGGTCCTGGCGGAGGGAATCGATCACTTCCGGATGAAGGCGCCCTACCGAGAGCTCGGCACGGCGGTGGGCGCGAACATGCTGGTCGTCTCGCAGTTCCCGCCGGCCCAGCGATGGACGGCCGGGGCGGCCATGACTCGTAATCAAGTCATCGTGGGACTGAGTCGTGCTCTGGTCGTCGTCGAGGCGCGGGACACCGGGGGAACGCTGAAGGCCGGGGAGGTCGCGCTTCGCGGAAGCCGTCCCGTCTTCGTGCTCGACAGCATGGGCAGCGCATCGCCGGGTAATCAGCGCTTGATCTCGGCAGGGGGCCGTCACGTGGCCGACCGTCGTGAGCTGAGGGCGTTACTACAACAGTTGCGTGTCGAGCAAGCACCCCTGCTGCCGATCGACTGAGGGACTCATCTGGCACCTTGTCACGTTCCGGTCGGCTACCGAGTCTTGTCGGTATGAGCGAAACGATCCTCGTCACCGGTGGGACCGGTGTGCTCGGCCGGCAGGTGGCCCGGCGGCTTCTCGCGCCGGGACGGGAAGTGCGCGTGCTGAGCCGTCGTGCGGCGCCCGCGGCCACGCCCTACGCCTGGCGCACCGGCGACCTCCGCAGCCACGACGGCATCGACGCGGCGGTGCGTGGCGCGGATGTGATCGTGCATTGCGCCACGACCCTCGGCGGCAAGGACGTCGCCACCACGAAAGCGCTCCTCGACACGGCCCGGCGCCACGACACCCCGCATCTCGTGTTCATCTCGATCGTCGGTGTCGACCGGATCCCGCTCCCGTACTACCGGGCCAAGCTCGCCGCGGAGGAGGCCGTCGTCGCGTCCGGTCTGCCGTGGACGATCCTGCGTGCCACGCAGTTCCACGACCTGGTGTGCCGCCTCGTGGAGGTCCAGCGGTTCCTGCCGGTCGTCCTGTACCCCGCCGGGTTCCGCGCCCAGCCCGTCGACGCCGGCGAGGTCGCCGCGCGCCTGGCGGACCTCGCCCTCGGTGAGCCCGCCGGTCGGGCACCCGACCTGGGTGGCCCGGAGGTCCGCGACTTCGCCGACCTGGCCCGGGCTTCGTTGCGCGGCAAGGGACGACGCCGTGCGCTGGTGCCGGTGCCGTTCCCCGGCGCCACCGGCCGCGCCTACCGGGCGGGCCACCACCTGACCCCGAACGCGACGGGCCGCGTCACGTTCGAGGAGTTCCTGGCCGCTCAGGCCGCCATCGCGTAGAGGACCTCGCGCAGGCCGTCCTCGCGATCGGTGCGCCACACCACGCGCAACGCCAGCTCGGCCGGGTCGTCGAGCGGCAGCGCGACGAGCGTGCCCTCCGCGAGGTCACCGCCGACCGCGAAGTCGGGCAGCAGGGCGGTTCCGAGGCCCTGCGCCACCCACGCGCGGATCGTCGAGACGCTGTCGAACTCCAGCCGTTTCCCGCCGGTGCCCAGGAGCCGGTCGGCGGCCATCCGGAACGAACAGCCGCTCGGGGTGACCAGCAGGGCGTCGCCGTCGTACCCCGGCCGGGCCACCAGGAACAGCCGCACCGTGTCGATGTCCACGAAGGACAGATCACCGCCGTCGAAACCCAGCGTGCCCAACGCCGTTCCGGTGTCGAGCAGCAGCCCGGCGTCGAGGGACCCGTCCGACACCGCGCGCAGCAACGGCTGCCGCATCAACGACCGCACCGCCAGATCGACGTCCGGCCGCCGGTCCCCGAGCCGGGCGGCCACCGCGGGCAGCCGCGTGGCGACGAGCGTTTCGAGCGCGCCGATGGTGAACCGGGTCCGCTCGTCGCTCACCAGGCGCCGGATCGACTCGGCCTGGTCCAGCAGGCGCCGCGCCTCGGGCAGCAGCCCGCGGCCCCGCTCGCCGAGCACCATCCCGGTCGGTTTCCGATCGAACAGCACCACGCCGAGCGAGGACTCCAGCGAGCGCACGTGCTCGGACACGGTCGCGGGCGACAACCCGAGCCGCCCGGCCGCCCCGGTGACCGTACCGGCCCCCGCGACCGCGACGAAGGCCCGCAACTGCCGCAACTCCATGCGATCACTCTACCGAGAAGGCATTCGGAAAAGGCGAACGCGCAGGTCGGCGACCGGATTCTGGGTGGTTTCGAGTGGACCGCGATGTGGTGCCGGCACCGCCGCAGCTCCGCGAGTGGTACCGCTGGCCACGGGACTCCGGCCCCGGCGCCGCCCAAGAGTGGGTGCCGCCGGGCAGGCGACTCCGACCCCCACCCCCATGAAAATCACCTTAACCACCCCGCATCCGGGAAAACCGAACGCCGCATCAGGCTCAGCCCGTTGAGCAGCAGCCCCGAAAACCGGAGAGTCGCCGCCGTGACCACAACCTCCACCCGGGGCAGCCTCCTCGGAGTCTCCCTCGCCTACTTCCTCGTCCTGCTGGACACCACCGTGCTCACCGTCGCGCTGCCCGGCATCCGCGCCGACCTCGGCGGCTCGGTCGCCGGGCAGCAGTGGGTGGTCAACGGCTACACCGTCTCGTTCGCCGCGTTCCTGCTCGGCGGCGGCGCGCTCGCGGACCGGTTCGGCCCGCTGCGCGTGTTCCGCTGGGGCGTGGCGAGCTTCGGCGTCCTCTCCCTGGTCTCGGCCGCCGCGCCGAACCTGACCCTCCTCGTCGTGCTGCGCGTCCTGCTCGGCGTCGCGGGCGCGGCGTGCCTGCCCAGCTCGCTCGCCCTGATCAGCCGCCTGCACCCGGACCCGGCCGCCCGCGCGAAGGCGCTCGGCGCCTGGGCCGCGATCACCGGCGTCGCGCTCGCCGCCGGGCCGATCGCCGGTGGGGTACTGGTCGACCTCGCCGGCTGGCGCGCGGTGTTCCTCGTCAACGTGCCACTCGCGGCCCTCGGGCTGGCTCTCACCCGCGGCCGCGAGACGGCACCGCCCGGGCGCCGGTTCGACGTCAAGTCCCAGCTCGCCGCGTGCGTGTTCCTCGGCCTGCTGACCGAGGCCATCGTCGACGCCCAGCCCGTCGCGGCCGTCCTCGCCCTGCTGGTCCTGGCCCTGTTCGTGCACCGGGAACGCCGCGCCGCGAACCCGTCCGTGCCGCCGGTCCTGGTGCGCACCCGGGGCGTCGCCGTGAACCTGTTCGCCGGCGCGGCGGTCAACTTCGTGCTCTCCGGCGCGTTGTTCGCGGTGACCCTGCTGCTGCAGGACGAGCGTCACCTCACCCCGGTCGAAACCGGCCTGGCGTTCCTGCCGCTCACGCTGCCCACCGCGTTCAACCCGCTGCTGACCAGCCGGATCGTCGCCGCCCGCGGCCCGCGCCTGCCGGTCGTCGCCGGGCTGACGCTGCTGACCGCCGGTGCCGCCGTCCTGGCCGCCACCGTCCACGCGCCCTACCCGCTGCTGGCGTGCGGCCTCCTGCTGCTCGGGTTCGGCGTCTCCCTCGCGCTGCCCGCGCTCGTCACCGGCGTGGTGACCGCCGCCCCCGAGGGCTACGCCGGAACGGCCGGTGGCCTGCTCAACGCCGTCCGCCAGGTCGGGGCGACCGTCGGCGTCGCGGCGATGGGCGCGGTGGTGGCCACCGGCTCGTTCGGCTGGGCGTTCGTGCTCGCCGCGGCGGTGGCGGCGAGCGGTCAGCTGCTGAGCTTCTGCCAGAGGAACTCGAACAGCAGGGCCCACTTGTAGGCCAGCTGCTCGTTGTCGGCCGCGGCGCCGTGCCCGCCCTCGATGTTCTCGTAGTACCGCACGTCGTGCCCCTGTTCGAGCATGCGCGCCATCATCTTGCGCGCGTGCGCCGGGTGCACGCGATCGTCGCGGGTGGACGTCATGAACAGCGTGGGCGGGTAGGCCCGTCCCTTGTGGACGTTCTGGTACGGCGAGTACTTCCCGAGGTACTCCCACTCGGCCGGGTCGTCCGGGTCGCCGTACTCGGCCATCCAGGACGCCCCGGCGAGCAGCAGGTGGTAGCGCTTCATGTCGAGCAGCGGCACCTGGCTGACGATCGCGCCGAACAGCTCGGGGTAGCGGGTGAGCATGACGCCCATCAGCAGGCCGCCGTTGCTGCCGCCCTGGATGCCCAGCCGCTGCGGCGTGGTGATGCCGCGTTCGACGAGGTCCGCGGCGACCGCGGCGAAGTCCTCGTAGACCAGGTACCGGTTTTCCTTGATCGCGCCGGTGTGCCAGCCGGGCCCGTACTCGCCACCGCCGCGGATGTTCGCGAGCACGTACGTGCCGCCGCGCGCGAGCCAGCCCCGGCCGATCACGCCGCTGTAGGCGGGCAGGCGGGACACCTCGAACCCGCCGTAGCCGGTGAGCATCGTCGGCCCGTCCCCGTTGCGGGGCCGCACCACAAAGTACGGGATCCGCGTGCCGTCGTTCGACGTGGCGAAGTGCTGCTCGACGGTGATGTCCGTGGCGTCGAACCGGGCCGGGGCCTGCTTGAGCACCTCGGTGCCGCCGCCGACGTGCCCGTACGAGAGCGTCGAGGGCTGCGTGAAGCCGCTGGTGTTGAGCAGGTACTCGTCGCTGTGGTCGGGATCGGTGTCGATGATCTCCGCGGTGCCCAGCTCGGGCGCCCCGGCCAGTGGTTCCCGGCGCCAGCCGTCCGCGCCGGGCGTGAGGACGTGCAGCTCGGTGTGCACGTCGGCCAGGGTGGTCAGCAGCAGGTGGTTCCGCGTCCAGTCCCACGCCTCGAGCGAGGTGCGCCCGTCCGGCTCGAACAGGACGGTGAGGTCGCGATCGCCGGCCAGGTAGTCGTCGAACCGCGCGGCGAGCAGCGTGCCGGGCGCGTACTCCCGTCCGCCGACGCTCCACGCGCTGCGGGTGCGGATCAGCAGCCACTCCTTGCGCGTGGTGGTCTGCGCGTCCTCGGGCACGTCGAGCTTGACCAGGCCGTCCGCGGTGCGCAGGAACTTCTCCGTGCGGTAGAAATCCAGGGAGCGGCCGACGAAATCGCGCTCGAAGCCCGGCGTCGGGTCGTGGTAGGCGAACACCGCGACGTCGTCGGGCTTGCCTTCGAAGACCGTGACGGCGTCGGCGAGCGGCGTGCCGCGGCGCCACTCCTTGATGATCCGCGGATAGCCGGACGTGGTCATCGACCCGGGGCCGAAGTCGGTGCCGACGTAGATGCGGTCCTCGTCGATCCAGCCGACCCGGCTCTTGGCCTCCGGCAGCTCGAACCCGCCCGTGACGAACTCCCGCGCCTCGAGGTCGAACTCGCGCACGACGGCCGCGTCCGCGCCGCCGCGGGACAGCTCCGCCAGCCCGCGCCGGTACGACGGACGCAGCACCGCAGCGCCCTGCCAGACCCAGTTCTCGCCCTCGGCCGCGGCGAGCGCGTCGACGTCGAGCAGGACCTCCCACTCGGGCCGCTCGGTGCGGTAGGAGGCGAGCGTGGTGCGCCGCCACAACCCGCGCGGGTGCGCGGCGTCCTGCCAGAAGTTGTAGAAGTACTCGCCGCGGCGGCGGATGTAGGGGATCCGGTCGTCGGCGTCGAGCACCTCGCGGGCTTCGTCGCGCAGCTGCTCGAACCGCGTGCTCCCGGTGAGCTCGGCGACCGATTCGGCGTTGCGCTGCCGAACCCAGTCGAGCGCCCGCTCGCCGGTCACGTCCTCGAGCCACAGGTACGGGTCTTCGTCGGCCATGTCCCCATCCTGCCAGGTGGGGATGGTTTTCAACGCCAGGCGGGGTCCCGGCCGGTCAGCGCGAGGAACCGGTCCAGCTCCGCGGCGCCCGCGGCGATCTCGACGGCGGGGGCGAAGACGTCGTCGCCGGGACGGGGCCGGGCGCGCATCCGCTCGGCGAACAGCAGCGCGACGTGCACGGCTTCGGGGTCCGGGTCGTAGGGCGCGTCGAGGGTGCGGGCGAGGTCCCAGCCGTGGGCGACCGAGTCGACCAGGTGCATGGTGAGCGCGACCGGACCGGGGAAGGTGCCGAATTCGCGGATGGTCACCTGACGGTCCAGCACGGTGTCGTCGGCGGAGGCGGCGAGGAAGGCGTCGACGGAGTCGGCGTAGGCGCGGTACGGGTCGTCGCCGAGGGTGCCGCTCGACCAATCCGGCGCCGCGCCGTCACGCAGGGCCACGGCGAAGGCGTGGTTCTCACTGACCTGGTGGATGAGCAGGTCGCCGAGCGTCCACCCCGTGCACGGCGTGCGCAGCCCGAGGTCGGTGACGCCGGAAACGATCTTGTCGACGGTGGTGAGGACCCGCCGGTCGAGGTCTCGGATGTCCATGTGGTCACCGTATGCCGCAAGCGGCCCTGCTGGAGGGCCAAAACTCGGCGTAGTGAGGTGGGCCAATTAGACTCGGGAGATGGACATCCAGATCGAGCTGGGGGCCGGCCGCGGCCGGCGGGATGCCATCTACCGCCAGATCCGCGAGGCGATCCTCGACGGGCGCCTGCGCGACGGGGACGCGCTGCCGCCCACACGCGAGCTGGCGCAGCGGCTGGCGGTGTCGCGCAACACGGTCAGCGCGGCCTACGACCGCCTGGTCGCCGAGGGTTTCCTGGAATCGCGGGTCGGTGCGGGCACGTTCCCGGGCGCGGGCGCCCGGCGGGACGGCCACCCGCCGCGGGGCGGCCCGGAGTCGCTGACCGCGACCGCGGTGTGGGACGACGTGCCCCGCCCGCCGGACCGGTTCCGCGAGCGGCCGCGGTTCGACTTCCGCTCGGGCGCGCCGGACGTGTCGCTGTTCCCGTTCGACACCTGGCGCCGCCTGGTGACCCAGCAGCTGCGCCGGTCCCGGCACGACCTGCTCACCTACGGCGATCCGCAGGGGCACCCCGGCCTGCGGGAGGCGATCGCGCGGCACATCGGGGTGTCCCGGGCGGTCCGGGCCACCGCGGACGACGTGCTGGTCACCAACGGATCGCAGCAGGCGGTGGACCTCGCCGCCCGGGTGCTGATCGAGCCGGGCGCCCGGGTCGCGGTCGAGGACCCGGGCTACCCGCCGCCGCGTCAGCTGTTCGCCACGCTGGGGGCGCGCCCGGTCGGGGTGCCGGTGGACGACGAGGGCATCGTGGTCGACGCCATCCCGGACGACTGCCGCCTGGTGTACGTGACGCCGTCGCACCAGTTCCCGCTCGGGGTGCCGATGTCGATGGCGCGGCGCGTGGCCCTGATCGACTGGGCGCGCCGTCACGACGCGGCGATCCTGGAGGACGACTACGACACCGAGTTCCGCTACACCGGCCGTCCGCTGGAACCGTTGCGCAGCATCGATTCCAGCGGGCGCGTGCTCTACATCGGATCGTTTTCCAAGGTGCTGCTGCCCGGGTTGCGGCTCGGGTTCCTGGTCGCCCCACCGGGGCTGCGGCCGGCCCTGGCGAAGGCGAAGTACCTGACCGACTGGCATTCGGCGAGCGTCACGCAGGCGGCGCTGGCGGAGTTCATGGACAGCGGCGAGTTCGCGCGGCACATCCGGCGCACCCGCCGCGAGTACGCCGCCCGGCGCGAGCTGGTGTCCCGGGTCGTCGCGCGGGAGTTCCCGGAGCTGCGGCTGATCCCGTCGTCGGCGGGACTCCATCTGAGTGCTTTCAGCGCGACGCCGGTACGTCCGATGGTGCGAGCCGCGCGGCGGGCCGGGGTGCGGATCTACACGCTGGGTGACTTCACGGCGGTGCGGGATGCCCTGGACGGACTCGTCTTCGGGTTCGGCGCGATCCCGCGTGACCACATCGAAGCGGGACTGCGTGAGCTGCGGGCTTTCGCGGACAGCGACCGGGCTCTAACCTGATGTGAGCCGGGTCACGTCCAGCTGGGAGGCTGCCGATGCGGATCGCCGACGTACTGCGGAGCAAGGGGAACTGGGTGGCCACGGTGCGGCCCGAGGCGTCCATCACCGATCTGCTCGCCGGGCTGGCCGAGCACAACGTGGGTGCGATGGTCGTGGCCGGGGAGGGCGGCATCGAGGGCATCGTCTCGGAGCGGGACGTGGTGCGCCAGCTGCACGAACACGGGCCGGCCCTGCTGGAGCGGCCGGTGTCGGAGATCATGACGAGGGTCGTGGCGACGTGCACCCCGCGCGATTCGGTGGACGACCTGAGCGTGCTGATGACGCAGCGCCGGGTGCGGCACGTCCCCGTCCTCGAGGACGGACGGCTGGCCGGGATCGTCAGCATCGGCGACGTGGTGAAGACCCGGATGGAAGAGCTGGAGGCGACGCAGCAGCAGCTGGCGGCGTACATCGCGCAGGGCTGAGGTCGCTCGCACCCGCCACGGCCGGTGCACGGGACGCAACTCCCGGCGCCTCCACACGCGGTGCGCTACCCCTCGCGCCGCACGCGTCCGTGCCGCCCCAGGGGGCGCACCCGCCACCCCAACGCACGTCGCGCCACCCGTAGTCGAGACCCACCGGCGTCGAGCACCCAGCGCGCCTCCGCAGCCGTGCGGCCGACGCCCCGCGCTCAAGCCCGCGCCCAGCGCACCAGCACGCGGTCGAGATCCGGCCGGATGCGCTCACGGGCGTCGGCGCGCGGCACACCGTCCATGAGCATCCGGTCGTAGCCGGTGTCCAGGTGCCGCACCGAAGCGATCACCGCGAGCCGCACCGCTTCCTCGTCCAGCGCCCGCCCCGCCGCCGACCGCCCCACGCGCCCGCTGCCCCGCGTCCCGGCGTGCTCGGCGATCGCCCGGGCCCGGTCCGGCGGGCAGCCGGGGTACAGCCGCCGGATGGCGTCGGCGAAGCCGGCCTGGAACTCGACGTCCTGCGCGGCGCGGCGGTGCGCGTCCCGTTCCCGCCGCCGGGCACGGACGTCCTCGTCGGCGAGGCACTGCTGTTCGGCCCGCTCCAGCGCGGCCTCTTCGACGAGGATCCCCTGGCGCTCGTGGCGTTTGCGGCGCCGGTTGAACCGCAGGACCAGCACGGCGAGGGTGCTTTCCTGCTTGGCGCGGCGGGACAGCGCGGCGTTGCCGGCGGGCAGGAAGACCAGGTGGTCGAAGTCGGCGCACGCCAGGCACAGGTGGCCCTCGCCCTCGGGCAGGTGCAGCTCACCGGCCTCGCCCCGGCCGGCGCACCCCGCGCAGGTCCACGAGGTACCGGCGACGGTCACGGCCAGGTCCGGCGCCTTGTTCTGCCGCTCGGTGAGGCGTTCCCGTTGCTTCTCCGTCAGACCCGGCGCGAGCCAGTGCGTGCGGCACAGGCGGTCGAGCCCGTCGTCGTCGGTGAACCGCAGATCGCGGCGATCGCGGGTGCCGGCGACGTAAGCGCTGTCGGACCGCGTCAGCCCGTTCTCCCGCGCCCAGACATCGAGGCACCGCAAGGCTTCGGCGATGCGCGCGTTGTCGACGGGCAGTTCCTTCGCGAGCGGACTGAACCGCCCACGACGCCACTCTTCGACGCGGGACGGATGCACCCAGCCGAGCGCGGTGAACAGGTCGACAGGAGCGACGTACTTGCGCTGCGCGAGCGCGGCGCAAGCCACCGAAGCGACGCGGTTGTGCAGTTTCCCGGCCATCGGCCCGGAAGTCTAGCCATGCTCCCCGCTCGCAACCGCGACGCCCGGAAGGGGGTCAGGGCAGGCCGGCCACGGTCGGCCGCAACGCGCTGATCCCGGCCGTCAGCGCGGCGCGCCCCGTCGCGTAGCTCGTCCCGAGCGGCAGTTCGGTCAGCAGCACCGCGACGTAGCGGTAGTGCTGTCCGACCAGCCCGGTCGTGTTCAGCACGACGGCCCGGCTGATCTCCATCCAGCCCTGCTTCACCGCGCGCGGCAGCCCCGGCAGGCCGTCCGGGATGCCGAAGTACTGCGGGAACCCGTCCGCGGCCGGGGTCCGGATCCCGGCCAGCCCGTCGAGGATCGGCTGCCGGGCCTCGGGCGGGACCTGGCTCGTCAGGTACCGGTAGATGGCCACCAGGTCGTTCGGGGTGGTCCTGGTCATCTCCCACTGGTCGGAAACCCGCGGCGGCTGGGTGCCTCGCAGGTTCATCAAATCAGCCATCCGCGTGATGATCGACCCGCGCCCGCCGGAGTTCCACAACGAGTCCGCCTCACCGTCGTGGCTGAGCGACAGCATTTCGACGATGCGCTCGCGCTGCGCGTCGCTCGGGGCGTGCCACCCGCCGGTGTGCAGCACGTCGAGCGCCATCAGCAGTTTGACCACCGAGGCCGCGTAGAACGGCCGGTCCCCGTTGGCGGATGCCAGCAGTTCACCGGTGGCGGTGTCGTAGAGGGCGAGGCCGACGGTGGTCCCGGGCACCTCGCCGGTCACCGCGCGGGTCGCGGCGCCGGCGAGACGCACGCGCTCGTCCTCGCTCAGCGTCGAGTGGGCTGTGCTGCTCGGGGCGCTGGACGGTGTCGTTGTGGTGCCGGCCGACGGCAGCGCGCTCGGCGCCGCGACGGGCACCGAGCCGGTGTCCGCCTTGCCGACGGTCAGCGACGTCACGACCACGGCCGCGGCGAGGCCCGCGCCGACCCCGGCGAGCACGACACGCCATTTCATGCCCGGCATAACGTCCAGCTAAGCGGATTCGTGCCCCGCTCGGGTAACCGTACGGTAAAACCACACGATGTCGTGCCGGTCATCGGCATACCGGGTCGGGTCTACTGTGGACCGGGCACGGGGGCGCGCACCTTACCCCATACCCCCGACAAGAATCCGCCGTCTGCTCCAGGGGCCGGCGAGTTGTCCACATCGTCCTCAGTCATCCACAGAATCTCGTTCTGTTCTTTCCCGGCCTGTTTTCTGCCGCATAGTGGGTGCATGACTTCCACGACCACCAGCACCGGCACGGACGGCCGGATCACCGTCCGCATCTCCGACCCCGGCGAACTCATCGCGGCGGTTCCGCACCTGCTGTCGTACCGGCCCGGGCCGTCCGTCGTCCTGCTCAACCACAGCCGGGGCAGGAGGCGCAGGATCATCCCGGTGATCCGCGCGGATCTGCCGGACGAGACGTGCGAGCCGGACGCGGTGCGCGAGCTCGTGCGCTGCGTGCTCCGACATCCCGGCGCCGGGGTGACGGTCCTCATCGTCGGCTGCCGTCCCGGCCACCGCGCGCCGCCGGGCACGCTGCCGCACCACCGCCTGGCCCACCGGCTCGTCGCCGAGTGCGAGGCCGCCGGGCGGCCGGTCGACCACGCCCTGTGGGTGCCGGAGATCCGCGGCGGCGCGCCGTGGCGGTGCTACCACGAGGACTGCCGGCCGGGCGTCCTGCCGGACGATCGGGAGACGGTGCTGGCCGCGGCCATGGCGACGAACGGCCAGGTGACCTACGGCAGCCGGGAGGAGCTGGCGCGGCAACTCGACCCGGACGACCCGGCCGCGATCGAGCGCCGGGATCGGTTGCTGGCAGCAGCGGCCGACGCGAGGCCGGATGCGCCCGCGATGGGGTCGTCCCGTGTGGCGGAGCCGGCCGGGCACGTCGCCGTGGTCCGTGCCGCGCTGGCCCGGGCCGTGGCGGGTGATTTCGACCTGAGCGACGAGGACGTCGTGTCCCTGGCGATGGCCTTGTCGGACCTCAGGGTGCGCGACCGTTGCCTCACGACGGCCGAACCACCCGGCGAACCCCCGGCGGCCGCGGCCGAACGCCTTTGGCTGGAACTGGTGCGCCGCACCCCGCCCCCGGAACGCGCCGAGGCGGCGCTGCTGCTCGGCTACGCGGCCTACCGCCGCGGTGACGGCGTCCTGGCCGCCCTCGCGTTCGACAACGCCCTCGCCGCTCACCCCGGCCACCGCCTCGCGGAGCTGCTCCAGATCTGCCTGACGCGCCAACTCCCACCCGACGCACTACGCCGACTGAGCCACTGCCAGGAGGGAGGCTTGATGCCGCCACCCCCGTAAGCCCGGCAGCGCCGGCCCCGGAGGGAATGTCGAGCTGGCGGCCTGCACCCAGGACCGCAGCCAGGACATCACCGCAACACGCGACTGACGACAGGGAGTCACAGCGGATGCGTCCCCAGCGCAGCCGCACCGGGAAGCCCAGCCCCTTCAACTCTGAGCGGCGGCTGCCTGGGCCTGCCTCCCTGCGGTGTGAGCCGCTCCCCGGCTGCCTACGGCGCGGTCCGCTAACCGGTTGCCTGCGGCGTAGGCCGCTCCCCGGCTGCGTACGGCGTGGCCCACTCCTGGGTCGCCCGGGGTGGGCAGCTCCCAGGTTCCCTACGGCGTCGGCCGCTGTCGGGTTGCCCGCGGCGCGGGCCGCTCCCTGGTTGCGTAGGGGTCGGGTTGCCGACGGTGTGTGCTTTCCGGCTACGTACGGCGTGGGCCGGTCCCCGGCTGCGTACGGCGTGGGCCGCTGTCGGGTTGCGCGCGGCGTGGTCGTTACCGGACTCCCCCCGTGTGAGCCGCTCCCGGCTGCCTACCGGGAGCCACTGTCCTGCGGCACCAGCCGCAGGAGCATCGGCACGGCCGAGAGCCTCACCCTCCGAGCAGCAGCTGCGGGACCCACCGGGACATGCGCCCTGGACGGGGGAGCCGATGGCTGCTGTCGCGGGGCCGGCCCAGGGCGTCAGCCCTCGGAGGGGCCTGCCGGTCGGGAGCTACTGCGCTGCGGCACCAGCGCGGGAGCCTCCGGCAGTTCAGGTCCCGCCGGACGTCGGCAGGCATGCTCACCCAAGGGCCAGCCCCGCACCGGAAACCCGACCGGCGGCACCACCGGCAACCGGCCGCCACAACCCCAGCCGCATCCCGCTCACCACGCCCCGCGAGCCGCGGCACCACCGGCAGAACCGGGCGCCTCAGCCCCCGAGCGCCTGCCGCTCCTGGGTGAAGCGCCACGCGTCGCGGACGATAACTTCCAGGTCGGCGCGCTCGCCCTTCCAGCCGAGCTCCTCGCGCGCCCGGTCGCTGGCCGCCACGAGGATCGCGGGGTCGCCGGCCCGGCGGGGCGCCACCTCGGCCGGGATCGGGTGCCCGGTGACCGCCCGGCAGGCCTCGATGACCTGGCGCACGGAGAACCCGGTGCCGTTGCCCAGGTTGTAGATGCGGTGCTCACCGGCCCGCGCGTGCGTCAGCGCGAGCAGGTGGGCGTCGGCGAGGTCGGCGACGTGGATGTAGTCGCGGATGGCCGTCCCGTCGTCGGTGGGGTAGTCCTCGCCGAAGATGCTGACCTGCGGCCGGTCCCCGGTGGCGACCTGCAGCACCAGCGGGATCAGGTGGGTTTCGGTGGTGTGCCGCTCCCCGTAGCGGCCGTAGGCGCCGGCGACGTTGAAGTACCGCAGGCTCACGGCGGCCAGCCCGTGGGCCCGCGCGTAGCTGGTGATCGCGTGGTCGATGGCCAGCTTCGACGCGCCGTAGGTGTTGGTCGGCATCGTCGGCGCGGTCTCCGGGATCGGGCTGCGCTCCGGCTCGCCGTAGGTCGCCGCCGTCGAGGAGAACACCAGGCGAGGCGTGCCGTGCGCACGCATCGCGTCGAGCAACCGGATGGAGGTGATCACGTTCCCGTGCCAGTACTTGGCCGGGTCCTGCATCGACTCGCCGACGAGGGACTTCGCCGCGAAGTGCAGCACGCCGTCGAAGCCCTCGCCGAGCAGGGACGCCGTCGCGTCGGCGGCGTCGCCCTCGACGAAGCGCGCGCCGTCGGGGACGGCGTCCGCGTGGCCGGTGGACAGGTCGTCCACCACGACGACCTCGTGCCCGGCCTCCAGCAGACGGGCCGTGCACACACTGCCCACGTAACCGGCACCGCCCGTGACGATCAGCTTGAGGCGGGAGGAGTCGGAAGCCATCGAAGCCTTTCTCGAGAACGAAAAGGAGGTGTCCGCCAGTGTGGACCATCGACCTGTGAGCCACGCACAGGCTCGGCCCGCCCGGGCTACAGCTCGTCGCGCCGTGCGCCGGGGGACGGGACCGCCACGAAGGCACGCGGCGCGCGGTAGCCCGCGCGGTCGAAGGCCGCCATGACAGCCGCCTCCACGGTGTCCACAGCGGACTCCGGCACGAGGGCGATCGCGGTGCCGCCGAACCCGCCGCCGGTCATCCGCGCGCCGAGGGCGCCGCTGGCGTTGGCCACGTCCACCGCGAGGTCCAGTTCCGGGCAGGAGATGCGGTAGTCGTCGCGCATGCTGACGTGCGAGGCGGCCAGCAGCGGGCCGATGTCGCCGATCCGGCCGTCGCGGAGCAGGGCGACGACGTCGAGCACACGCTGGTTCTCCGTCACGATGTGACGGACGAGCGGGCCGAGGTCGGCGGGCAGCCGCGCGAGCGCGCCGGCCAGGTCGTCCGGGCCCACGTCCCGCAGCGCCTTGACGCCGAGCAGGTCGGCGGCGCGTTCGGTGCCCTTGCGGCGCTCGCCGTAGCCGCTCTCGCTGTGGGCGTGCTTGACGCGCGTGTCGATGGCCAGGATGCGCAGGCCCGCGGCCGCGGCGTCGAAGGGCACCTGTTCCATGTCGCCCGAGCGGACGTCGAGGAACAGCACGTGCCCGTCGGCGCAGCACAGCGACGCGGTCTGGTCGAGCACGCCCGTCGGGACGCCGACGAAGTCGTTCTCGGCGCGCTGGGCCCAGCGGGCGATCTCGGCCCGCCGTTCCAGCCCCGGGTCGTCCTCACCGGCCAGCCCCAGCAGGGCCAGCGCCACCGCGCACTACGGCGCGGCGGAGGAGGACAGCCCGGCTCCGGTGGGGACGTCACCGGCCAGCACGACGTCGGCGCCGCGCTCGACGCCGTGGTCGCGCAGCACCCACGCCACACCGGCCGGGTACGCGGACCAACCGTCGACACCACCGGGACGCAGGTCGGGGATCGTGACCGGCTCGGCTTCCTGGATGCGTCCGTCGGAGCCGAGGGTGGACACGGTGAGGACCTGGTCGGTCCGCGGGGACGCGGCGGCGGCCAGCCGGTGCGGCAGGGCGAACGGCAGCACGAAGCCGTCGTTGTAGTCGGTGTGCTCGCCGATGAGGTTGACCCGGCCGGGCGCCGACCACACCCCGGCCGGGGCCCGCCCGTGCACGGACCGGAACGCCTCCGCGGCCTCGCTCGCGGAGCTCACTTGGCCTGCGCCAGAACCGCGTGCAGCACCGACATGGGCACCTGGACCGCGCCGAGCTCACCGGTCAGCTCGGCGGTGCCGCCGCCGTCCGCGCGGCTCACCGACACGACGCTGCCGGGGGCGACTCCCGCCTTCTTCAGGTCGACCATCAGCTTCTCGTCGAGCTGGATGTGCTCGGCCAGGCGCCGGATCTCCGCCTTGCCGCCGCCGGAGCGCGCGAAGTCGTCCAGCCGCACCAGGTCGGCCTCGGCCGGCGGCGCGGGCAGCCCGCCCTCGCCGAGCTTGTCCAGACCGGGGATCGGGTTGCCGTAGGGCGAGGTGGTCGGGTGGTCGAGCAGCCGGACCAGCTTGCGCTCCACCGCCTCGCTCATGACGTGCTCCCAGTGGCAGGCCTCGGTGTGCACGTGCTCCCACTCCAGGCCGATCACGTCGAGCAGCAGCCGCTCCGCGAGGCGGTGCTTGCGCATGACGGCGATGGCGAGCTCCCGCCCGTGGTCGGTGAGCTGCAGGTGGCGGTCGTCGGCGACGCGCACCAGCCCGTCGCGTTCCATGCGGGCCACCGTCTGGCTGACTGTCGGACCGCTCTGCTGCAGCCGTTCGGCGATGCGGGCGCGCAGCGGTACGACACCTTCCTCTTCGAGCTCGAAGATGGTCTTCAAGTACATCTCTGTGGTGTCGATGAGATCGTTCACGATGTCCCCTTCGTCCGCGACAATCCATGGTAGTCGTTCCGGGCGACGGTCACCCCAGGTGACCGGGAGGATAATCCCGCTCCTCACGGCTACCATCGGACGTCATGCAGCCCGCCGTCGTCTGGGATCCCGCCCTCCTCGGTTACGACCTCGGCGGTGAGCACCCGTTCAACCCGGTCCGGCTCGACCTCACCGTGCGGCTCGCCACCGAGCTGGGGGTCCTCGACGGCGTGGAACTGCTCGTGCCCGAGCCCGCCACCGATACCGAGTTGTACCGCATCCACGCTGAGGAGTACCTGGCGGCGGTCAAGCTGGCGCCGACCGCGGGCTGGGACGTCGGCCACGGCCTCGGCACCGCCGACAACCCGGTGTTCAGCGACATGCACGACGCCTCCGCCCTGGTGGTCGGCTCGACCCTGCTCGGCGCCCGCAAGATCGCCGACGGGGAGGCGCGCCGCGCGGTGAACATCGCGGGTGGCCTGCACCACGCCATGCGCGACCACGCCGCGGGCTTCTGCGTCTACAACGACTGCGCGGTCGCCGTCTCCTGGCTGCTCGACCACGGTTTCGACCGCATCGCCTACATCGACACCGACGTCCACCACGGCGACGGCGTGCAGGCCGCCTTCTACGGCGACCCCCGCGTGCTCACCGTCTCGCTGCACCAGCACCCGTTCACCCTGTGGCCGGGCACCGGGTACAGCGCGGAGACCGGGTCCGGCGAGGCCGAGGGCACGTCGGTGAACGTCCCGCTGCCGCCGGGCACGCGCGACGCCGGGTGGCTGCGCGCCTTCCACGCGGTCGTGCCGTCCCTGCTCGAGGTGTTCCGGCCGCAGATCCTGGTCACCCAGTGCGGCGTGGACTCGCACGAGGAGGACCCCCTGGCCGACCTCGCGCTCTCGGTCGACGGACACCGGACGATCTACGCTACTCTGCGTGACCTCGCCGAGCGCCACACCGAGGGCCGGTGGCTCGCCGTCGGCGGTGGCGGGTACCAGCTGATCCGGGTGGTGCCGAGGTCGTGGACGCACCTGATGGCGACGGTGCTCGACCGCGACGTGAAGCCCGAGACGCCGCTGCCGCCCAACTGGGTCAGCACGGTCCTGAGGGCCGCGCCGAGCGCCGAGGTGCCGCCGGAGATGACCGACGGGCGGGACACCGCGTTCCGCGCCTGGGGCGACGGGGTGGACGACCCGGTCGACGTCGCGATCCGGGACACGCGCCGCGCGGTGTTCCCGCTGCACGGCCTCGACCCCGACGACCCGAGGGACTGACCCGACCGAGCCGAGGAATAGACGTGAGATGAGCAGGACCGACACGCCCGGCGGCGCGCACGAGGACGAACCCGGCGGGACCGCTCGCGGCCTGAGCGGGGCGGAGCAGCGGTGGACCGGCGCGGCCCGCGGCGAGGCCGGCGCGCACCGGGCCTCGGCCGCCGCGCCCGGTGAGAGCCGGAGCGGTGGCGGCGACCGGAAGCAGCCGGGCGAGACCGGCCCCAGGGGTAGCGGTGGCGCTGGGCCCGCTGGTGCCGACCGCGGTGGTGCTGGACTTGGTGGCGCTGGGCGCGGTGCGGCTGAGCCTGGCGCAGAGCGCGGTGGCGGTGGGCCTGCTGGTGCTGGGAGCGGTGGCGCTGAGCCCGATTCTGAGCGCGGTGGTGCCGAGCGTGGTGCGGCTGGGCCGGGTGCCGAGCCTGGTGGTGCTGGGCGCGATGGTGTTGGCAGTGGTGGCCCTGAGCCTCGTGCTGGGGGTGGGGCGGGTGAGCCCGGTGCCGAGCGCGGTGGTGCTGAGCGTGGGGCGGCTGAGCTCGACGCCGAGCGTGGTGGCGCGAACCGTGACAAGCACGGGCCCCGCGATCCCTATGACTACCCCCGCCACTGGGAGGCCGACGTTCTGCTCAGCGACGGCGGCACCGTCCACTTGCGACCCATCATCCCCAGTGACGCCGACGCCCTCGTCTCCTTCCACGGCAAGCTTTCCGAGCGCACCCGGTACCTGCGTTACTTCGGCGCCTACCCGCGCATCCCGCAGCGGGATCTCGAGCGGTTCTCCGTCGTGGACCACCACGACCGGGTCGCGTTCGTCGCCCTGCTCGGCGACGACATCATCGCCGTGGGGCGGTACGAGCGGCTCGGGCACGGGCCGTCGGCCGAGGTGGCGTTCGTCGTCGACGATGCTCACCAGGGGCGCGGTGTCGGGTCGATCCTGCTGGAACACCTGGCCGCGGCCGCCTCCGAGAGCGGTCTGCGCCGGTTCGTCGCCGAGGTCCTCGCCGAGAACGCCGCCATGGTGCGTGTCTTCCGCGACGCCGGCTACCAGGTCAGCCGCGCCATCGAGGAGGGCGTGCTGCACCTGGAGTTCGACATCGACCCCACCGAGGAGTCCCTCGCCGTCGCCCGGGCGCGGGAACAGGCCGCCGAGGCGCGTAGCGTCTACAACCTGCTGCACCCGCGGTCGGTGGCCGTGATCGGTGCCTCCGCCGACCCCACCAAGGTCGGCTACTCGGTCCTGTCGAACCTGCTCGGCGCGGACTTCGCCGGCACCGTCTACCCGGTCAACCCGGAGCACCGATCGGTGCGCGGGGTGCGCGCCTATCCGTCCGTTGTGGACATCCCGGACCCGGTGGACCTCGCCGTGGTCGCGGTCCCGGCCGACCAGGTCGAGTCCGTGTTGGACGGTGCGCTCGCCAAGGGTGTCAAGACGTTGCTGATCGTCACCGCCGGGTTCGGCGAGGCCGGACCGCACGGCCTGCACGCCGAGCTGCGCCTGGTCGGCGAGGCCCGCGCGCACGGCATGCGCGTGGTCGGCCCGAACGCCCTCGGCGTGCTCAACACCGACCCGGCCGTGCGGCTCAACGCCACCCTCGCCCCGCGCCTGCCCAAACGCGGCCGCGCCGGCTTCTTCTGCCAGTCCGGCGCGCTGGGCACGGCGATCCTCGCCGACGCGGAGGCGCGCGGCCTGGGCCTGTCGACGTTCGTCTCCGCAGGCAACCGCGCCGACGTCTCGGGCAACGACCTGCTGCAGTACTGGGAGACCGACTCCAACACCGACCTCGTCCTGCTCTACCTCGAATCGTTCGGCAACCCGCGCAAGTTCGCGCGGCTGGCGCGGCGGCTGGGCCGCAGCAAGCCGATCGTCGCGGTGAAGTCCGGCCGGCACGCCGTCCGCCCGCAGCTGGCCGCGACCTCCGCCGAGGTCGACGAGTCGAGCGTGCAGGCCCTGTTCGAGCAGGCCGGCGTGGTGCGGGTGGAGACGCTGGCGCAGCTGTTCGACACCGCCCTGGTGTTCGCGCACCAGCCGCTGCCCGCGGGCCCGCGGATCGGGATCGTCGGCAACTCCAGCGCGATCGGCCTGCTCGCCGCCGACACCGCCCGCGCGCAGGGGCTGCGGCTGGCGTTCGACCCGGTCGACGTCGGGCCGCAGGCCGGTCCGGACGACTTCGCCGCCGCGGTGCGGGAGGCGCTGAACAACCCGGAGACCGACGCGCTGGTCGCGGTGTTCGTGCCGCCGCTGTCGATCCCGGGCAGCACCTACGCGCGGGCGCTGCGCGAGGCGGCGCAGGAGCTGGACCAGGGCAAACCGATCGTCTCGACGTTTCTGGCCGCCGAGGGCGTGCCGGCCGAGCTGGCCGTGCCCGGCCCGGACGGCGCCCCCGGCCGCGGGTCGATCCCGTCCTACCCGAGCCCCGAGCGCGCGGTGAACGCGCTGGCGAAGGTCGTGCGGTACGCGGCGTGGCGGCAGCGGCCGCAGGGCACGCTGATCCGCCCCGACGGGCTGCACGTCGAGCAGGCGGAGCAGGTCGTGCGGGACATCCTGGCCGGCGGTGACAAGAACGTCGTGCTGGAGGACGCCGACATCGTGCGGCTGCTCGGGTGCTACGGGATCGACGTGGTGCCGTTCCGGATGGTGTCCAGCGCCGAGGGCGCGGTCGAGGCCGCCGAGGAGCTGGGCTACCCGGTGACGGTGAAGGCCGTGGACGAGCGGTTGCGCGGACGGCCGGACCTCGCGGGCGTGCGACTGGACCTGGCCTCGCCCGACGCGGTGCGGCGCGGGTACGAGGACCTGAGCGAGGTGTCCGGCGAGCAGGACGTCTACGTGCAGAAGATGGCGCCGAAGGGTATCTCGTGCCTGATCGGGCTGCAGGACGACCCGTCGTTCGGCAGCCTGGTGTCGTTCGGGCTGTCCGGGCTGGTGAGCACGCTGCTCGGGGACCGGGCGTACCGGGCGGTGCCGCTGACCGACGTGGACGCCGCGACGCTCATCCGGGAGCCGAAGAGCGCCCCGCTGCTGACCGGGTACCGCGGTGACGAGCCGGCGGACCTGGCCGCGCTGCAGGACATGGTGCTGCGGGTGGCGACGCTGGCGGAGGACCACCCGGAGGTGCGGGCGCTGACGCTGGACCCGGTGATGGCCTCGCCGGAGGGGGCGTTCGTCGCCAACGCGCGCATCGTGCTGGGCCCGCCGCCCGCCCGGCCGGACACCGGACCCCGGCGCCTGCGGCCGATCAACGTGCGGTTCTGAGCCGCCGGGGAGAGGCCCGCGGTGGGGAACAGGTTCAGTGCGTGAACCGCACCGATACCGCCACTCTACGGCCGCACCGTCGGCCGGGGGGCGTACACGCAATCCTTGCCGGTACGTGACCAGACCGGGTCCGAGCAGCCCGTCCCCTCCGCGGCCAGCCGCCGTTTCACCACCTTGTACGTCGACGTCCGGGGGAGTTCCGAGACGAGGCGCACGAACCGGGGCAGCTGCTTCGGGCCGAGGTCCGGTTGCGCCGCCAGGAACGAGCCGAACTCGCCGGGCGTCAGCGGCCCCGACAACACGAGCGCGGCCATCACCTGGTCACCGACCGCGGGGTCCGGCACGGCGTACACCGCCGCCTCCGCGATCGCCGGGTGGCGCAACAGGATCCGCTCGATCGGCGCGGTGCCCAGGTTCTCCCCGTCGACCCGCAGCCAGTCGCCCAGCCGGCCGGCGAAGAAGCAGAACCCGTTCTCGTCCACGTACGCCAGGTCGCCCGTGTGGTACCGCCCGTCGCGCAGGCGCTCGGCGTCCGCCTCCGGGTTCTTGTAGTAGCCCGCGAACGCACCCGCGCCGGCGGTGTTCACCAGTTCCCCGACCACGCCGGGCGGGCACACCGAGCCGGTTTCCGGGTCCAGCACAGACACGCCCTCGGGCAGCCGGCCCAGCGAACCCGGCGGCGTGTCCGGCGTCCGGGCGAAGCCGATCCCGCCCTCGGTCGAGCCGAACGCGTCCACCACGTGACAGCCGAACCGCCGCCCGAACTCGGCCAGATCCGCTTCCGCGCCCTCGTTGCCGTACACGATCCGCAGCGGGTTGTCGGCGTCGTCCGGCAACTCCGGCGTCGCGAGCACGTACGACAGCGGCTTGCCGACGTAGTTCGCGTAGGTGGCGCCGAACCGCCGCACGTCCGGCAGGAACCCGGACGCCGAGAACCGCCGCCGCATCGCCAGCGTCGCCCCGGCGGCCCGCCCCACCGACCAGCCGGCCATGATCGCGTTCGAGTGGAACATCGGCATCGACAGGTAGACGCAGTCCGATGTGGACAACCCGAACCGGGTGGCGAGCATCTGCCCGGGGAACGCGATCTTCTCGTGCGTGCACCGCACCGCCTTCGGATCGCCGCTGGTGCCGGAGGTGAAGATGAGCATCAGCAGATCCGCGGGCGTCGCGGCCACCGGGGACAGCGGAGACCCCGCGCACGAGGCCAGCAACGAAGCCCACTCCGGCCCGTCCAGGTCCAGCACCGGGACGTCGATGCCGGACAGCAGCGACGCGTGCCGCCCCTCGGTGAGCACCAGCTGGCAGTCCGCGAGCCGGATGTCCCGCTCCAGCGCCGCACCCCGGCGCGTCGGGTTCAGCCCCACCAGCACCGCACCCGCGAACGCGCACCCGCCGAGCAGGAACGAAAACGACGGCACGTTGTCCGCCAGCACACCCACGTGCTTCACCGGCCCGGTGAGCAGCGACCGCAACGCCGCCGCGTGATCCGCGCACTGCTGCACGTGCTCCCGCCACGTCCACGACGCGTCCTCGAACCGCAACCCCGGGCCGTCGTCCTCGGCGCGGGCCAGCAGCAGATCGGTGACCGTCATGACGCCGCGAGCAGGTCGCCCAGCACCCGCAGCTGCGCCGTGGCCCCGCCGAGGGTGAACTCCAGCCGCTTGGCCGCGACGAAGTACCGGTGCAGGTCGCCTTCGGTGTCGATGCCGACGCCGCCGTGCACGTGGACCGCGGTGTGCGCGACCCGGTGCCCGGCCTCGGCGGCCCAGTACTTCGCGGTCGCGACCTCCTCGCCCGCCGGCAGCCCCTCGGACAGGCGCCACGCGGCCTGCCACAGCGTCAGCCGCACGGCCTCCACGTCGATGTAGCCGTCCGCGAGCCGCTGCCGCACCGCCTGGAACGCCCCGATCGCGTGCCCGAACTGCTCCCGCGAGCGCGCGTACTCGGCCGTGCGGTGCAACGCGCTCTCCAGCACCCCGAGCTGCTGCGCGCACAACCCGACCGTCGCCCGCTCGCGCACCCACGCCTCGGGAAGAGCCAGGCGCGTAGCCGGGGCCCCGGCCAGTTCGACCAGGCCGGCGTCCGCGTGGTCGACCACGCTCTGCGGCTGCACCCCGTCCGCGTCCACCACGAACACCGCGGTGCCCTCCGGCGTGTGCGCGGACACGACCAGCGCGTCGGCGAACGCGGCGAACGGCACCGCCGTCTGCGCCCCGGAGACCCGCCAGCCGCCGCCGTCGCCGTCCGCCGTGAACCCGCACGGCGCACCCGCGTCCGGCAGGGCCAGGGCCAGCACCGCCCGGCCGCGCACCGCCGGCACCACCCACCGCTCGATCAGCCGCCCGTCGCCGGCCTCGGCGATCGCGGACGCCGCCACCACGGTCGGCAGGTACGGCACCTCGACGACCGCCCGGCCGATCTCGGTCAGCACCGCGCACTGCCCGAGCAGACCCAGGCCACCGCCGCCGACCGCGGCCGGGAGCGCCGCGTCGATCACCCCCGCCCGCGCCAGCTCCGCCCAGGCCGCCCGGTCGAACCCACCCGAGCCGTGGGCGCTCGGCGTCGCCCGCTCGCCCAGGATCCGCCGGACGAGCGCGGCCAGCTCGGTGACGTCCTCACTCAGCGCGAAGTCCACGGGTTCCTCCTCAGCGGGTCACGGGCAGGGCCAGGGCGGTCGCGGCGATCAGGTCGCGCTGGATCTCGTTCGTGCCGCCGCCGAAGGTCAGGATCAGCGCCGAGCGGTGCGCGCGTTCCAGCCGTCCGCGCAGCACGGCGCCGGGGGAGCCGGCACGCACCACCGCGCCCGGCCCGACGACCTCCATCAGCAGCCGGTACGCCTCGATCGCCAGCTCCGTGCCGAACACCTTCGTCGCCGACGCCTCCGCCGCGCCCAGCTCGTCCGACCCGGCCGCCCACGCGATCCGCCAGTTGCGCAGCTTCAGGTACTCGGCGTGGGCGTGCACGCGGGCCAGGTGCGTGCGGACCCACCCGGCGTCGATGACCCGGCTGCCGTCCGGCTGCTTGGTCTCCCGCGCCCACCTCCGCACCTCGTCCAGTGCCGCGATGACCGGCGCGGCCGAGGTCAGCGCGACCCGCTCGTGGTTGAGCTGGTTCGTGATGAGCGGCCAGCCGGCGTTCTCGTCGGCGATCCGGGCGGACACCGGCACCCGCACGCCGTCGTAGAAGGTCGCGCTCGTGCCGGGCCCGGCGACGGTGCGCACCTTGGTCCAGGAGAACCCGGGCGCGTCGGTGGGCACCACCAGGATGCTCAGCCCCTTGTGCCGCTTCGCGTCCGGATCGGTGCGCGCGGCCAGCCACACGTAGTCGGCGTACTCGATCAGGCTCGTCCACATCTTCTGGCCGGTGATCACGTAGGAGTCGCCGTCGCGGACCGCGCGGGTGCGCAGCGACGCCAGGTCGGTCCCGGCCTCCGGCTCGGAGTAACCGATCGAGAAGTGCAGCTCCCCGGCGGCGATGCGGGGCAGGTAGAACGCCTTCTGCTCGGACGTGCCGAACCGCATGATCGTGGGGCCGATCGTGTTGACCGTCAGGAACGGCACCGGCACCCCGGCCACGGCCGCCTCGTCGGTGAAGATCAGCTGGTCGAGCATCGGCCGGGCCTGCCCGCCGTACTCCTCCGGCCACCCGATCGCGAGCCACCCGTCCCGGCCCAGCTCACGCACGATTTCCTTGTAGGCCTTGCCATCCCCGTACTCGCCGCCGGCCGCGGCCAGCGCCTCCCGCCGCTCCGGGGTCATCAGCCGGGCGAAGTAGTCGCGCAGTTCGCCGCGCAGTTCCTCCTGGTCGGGCGTGTAGCCGATCCGCATGCGTCACCTCCGGCCCGCCCGGTCGTTGCTGGAAGCAGACCGGTCCATGGCGCTAGTCTAGAACACGTTCTATTTCTATCAGTTCCGCCGCCGAGGAGGAAAGCCATGGAGGTCGCCGTCGACCGGTCGCTGTGCGAGGCGAACGAGGTGTGCATCGGGTTCGCGCCCGCCGTGTTCGAGCTGGACGAGGACGAGGAGTTGCGCATCATCCACTCGTCGGTGCCGGAATCTGAAGTAGAACGTGTTTCGCAGGCGATCGCGGCCTGCCCGAAGAATGCGCTCTTCACGGTCGGGTAAACGGCAGAAACTGGGGCTTGTCCGGAACGAGAACAGATTCTAGTCTGGCCGTCGTGGATGGTGCGAGGGAACCGCGGGTGGCGATCGTGACCGGCGCCGGGGCGGGACTGGGCCGGGCGGAGGCGCTCGCGCTGGCCCGTTCGGGTGCCGCGGTGGTCGTCAACGACGTCGCCGAAACCGCCAAGACCGTCGTCGACGAGATCGAGGCCGAGGGCGGCCGGGCGCTGCTCGTCACCGGGGACGTGGGCGAGGCCGCCGCCGCCGACGCCCTCGTCGAAGCCGCGCTCGGCCACTTCGGCGGGCTGCACGTCGTCGTCAACAACGCCGGGGTGCTGCGCGACCGGATGCTCTTCTCGATGTCCGACGACGAGTGGGACACCGTGATCCGGGTGCACCTGCGGGGCCACTTCCTGTTGTCCCGCAACGCCACCGCGCACTGGCGCAAGCAGTCCAAGGAGACCGGGCGACCGGTGTTCGCGCGGATCGTCAACACCGCCTCCGAGGCGTTCCTCGTCGGATCCGCCGGTCAGCCCAACTACGCGGCGGCCAAGGCGGGGATCGTGGGCCTCACCGTCGCCACCGCCCGGGGCGCCGCCCGGAACGGCGGCAGGTCCAACGCCATCTGCCCCCGCGCGCGCACCGCGATGACCGCGGACGTCTTCGGCGACGCGCCGGACGGCGGCACCGACCCGCTGTCGGTGGACCACGTCGCCCCGTTCGTCGCGTTCCTCGCGTCGGCGAAGGCGGAGCGCATCAACGGCCAGGTGTTCGTGGTGCACGGCGGCATGGTCGCGTTGCTCAAACCGCCCGCCGTCGAGCAGCGGTTCGACACCACCGGTCCGCTGTGGACGGCCGAGGAGCTGGACACCACCGTGGGCGCGCACTTCGCCGGCCGTGACCCCGAGACCATGTTCGCCGCCACCGAGATCCTGGAGCTCCCATGACACTCACCGTGCAGCCGCACCGCGAATCCGTCGGCCTCAAGACCGGTCAGCTCTACCTCGACGGCCAGTGGGGCCCGGGCACCGGCAGCGAGTCCTGGACCCACCGGCACCCGGCCACCGGCGAGGAGATCGGCGAGTTCGCCATCGCCACCGAGGCCGACGTCGACGCCGCGGTCGCCTCGGCGCGCGTGGCTTTCGAGTCCGGCGCCTGGTCCCATTCCCGCGCGAGCACCCGGGTCGCGGTGCTGCACCGGTACGCCGACCTGCTGCGCGAGCACGCCGAGGAGCTGCGCGCGTTGCAGGCACTGGACAACTCGGTGCCGCTGTCGTTCAGCAGCACGATCTACGCGACCTCGGTCGGCGCCGCGGCGGACGTGTTCGACCACCACGCCGGCTGGGTCGACAAGCTCGGCGGCGAGACCCTGACCCCGTACCAGGGCGGCGACCACCTGGCGATGACCTTCCGCGAGCCGATCGGCGTGGTCGCGGCGATCCTGCCGTGGAACGCGCCGTTCCTGCTGTTCGCGCAGAAGGTCGCCCCGGCGCTCGCGGCCGGGTGCACCATCGTGCTCAAACCTTCGGAGTACTGCACGTTCACCGTGCTGCGCATGGTGGAGCTGCTCGTGGAGGCCGGGCTGCCGGCCGGCACGCTCAACGTCGTCACCGGCCCCGGCGACCCGGTCGGTGAAGCGCTGATCACCCACCCCGCCGTGGACAAGGTCAGCTTCACCGGCAGCCGCGCGGTGGGCAAGCACATCGTCGAGGCCTCCGCGGGCACGCTCAAGCGGGTCTCGCTCGAACTCGGCGGCAAGAGCCCGGCGCTGGTGTTCGCCGACGCGCCCAACGTCGCGCTGGCCGCCGCCACGGTCGTCGGCGCCGTCACCATGGGGCTGTCCGGTCAGGCGTGCGTCGCCAACACCCGCGCCCTGGTGCACCGCGACGTCTACGACGAGTTCCTCGGCGCGGCCCAGGGCATGGCGCAGGCGATGACCTACGGCGACCCGTTCGACCCGGGCGTGATGGCCAGCCCGCTGATCAACCCCAGGCAGCTGGAACGCGTGCTCGGCTACATCGAGAAGGGCAAGGCCGAGGGCGCCCGCCTGGTCACCGGCGGTGAACGGCTCGGCGGCGACTTGGCGGGTGGCAACTTCGTCGCCCCGACCATCTTCGCCGACGTGGACAACCACGCCACCATCGCGCAGGAGGAGATCTTCGGCCCGGTGCTCGCGGTCGTCCCGTTCACCGAGGAGGACGAGGCCGTGCGGCTGGCCAACGACACCGAGTACGGCCTGGGTGCGGGCCTGTTCACCGCCGACGTCCAGCGCGCGTTCCGGGTCTCCCGCAAGCTGCGGGCCGGCACGATCGGCATCAACGGCTTCCAGATCGAGCCGCACCTGCCCTTCGGCGGCTTCAAGCAGTCCGGGCTGGGCCGGGAGGGCGGCAAGTCCTCGATCGAGGCCTACACCGAGCTGAAGTCGGTGTACCTGCCGCTGACCGACGAGATGATGTGATGGGACGCCTCGACGGGAAGGCCGCGCTGATCACCGGCGCGGCCCGCGGACAGGGCGCGGCCGCGGCGCGGCGCTTCACGCAGGAGGGCGCGAAGGTGATGGTCGCCGACGTCGCCGACGACGACGGCAAGGCGCTCGCCGAGGAGATCGGCGCGGTCTACCAGCACCTGGACGTCTCACGCGAGGACGACTGGGCCGCCGCGGTCCAGCGGGCCGGGGACGAGTTCGGCGGGCTCACCGTGCTGGTGAACAACGCGGGAATCCTGCACTTCTCGGAGCTGGCGCACACATCACTGGCCGATTACGAACGCGTCATCGGGATCAACCAGATCGGGGCGTTTCTCGGGATGCGCTCGGTCGTTGAACCGATGACGCGGGCCGGTGGCGGCTCGATCATCAACGTGTCCTCTGTGGAGGGTCTGGCCGGCATGCCGTTCCTCGTCGCCTACACCGCGAGCAAGTTCGCGATCCGGGGGATGACGAAGGTGGCCGCGCTGGAGCTGGGGCGCAAGGGGATCCGGGTCAATTCGGTCCATCCCGGCATGATCGACACCAAGATGGTGTCCGACGCCGCGGGCGGGGCCGAGATCGACACGTCCTGGGTCGGCAAGAAGGTCGCGCTGGGCCGGGTCGGCGAGCCGGACGAGATCGCGCAGCTCGCGGTGTTCCTGGCGTCCGACGAGAGTTCCTACTGCACCGGCGCCGAGTTCGTCGCCGACGGCGGGGCCACCGCCACCCACGCACTGAACATCCAGGGGTGATCGACTTCACGGGAATACGAAGTAAACACCGCTAACGCAAAGCGGTTTCCCGCCAGGGAGTAAGACTCAGAGCAACGAGGCTGGGGTCGCGGAGGTGTGATGGGGTCACGCACGGGAACGCTCACGATACCGGGCACCGCCGCGCTCACCCAGGTCGGCCGCCTGTCCACACTGGCCTGGGAGGTGCTGCGGGCGATCCCGCGCAGGCCCTTCCAGTTCCGCGAGTGGATCCTGCAGTGCTGGTTCTTCGCGAGCGTGACGATCCTGCCGACCGCGCTCGTCGCCATCCCGTTCGGCGCGGTGATCGCGCTGCAGCTGGGCTCGCTGACGCAGCAGATCGGCGCGCAGTCGTTCACCGGCGCGGCCAGCGCGCTGGCGATCGTGCAGCAGGCCGCCCCGCTGATCACCGCCGTGCTCGTCGCCGGCGCCGGCGGCAGTGCCGTCTGCGCGGACATCGGGGCGCGCAAGATCCGCGAGGAGATCGACGCGATGGAGGTGCTCGGGGTCAACCCGATCCAGCGCCTCATCGTGCCGCGCGTGCTCGCCGCGATGGTCGTGTCCGTGCTGCTCAACGGCCTGGTCAGCGTGGTCGGGGTGCTCGGCGGCTACTTCTTCAACGTCGTCATGCAGGGCGGCACCCCGGGCGCGTACCTGGCCAGCTTCAACGCGCTGGCACAGCTGCCCGACCTCTACGTCAGCGAGATCAAGGCGGTGCTGTACGGGTTCGTCGCCGGGGTGGTGGCCGCCTACCGCGGGCTCAACCCGGCCGGCGGCCCGAAGGGCGTCGGCGACGCGGTGAACCAGGCCGTGGTCATCACGTTCCTGCTGCTGTTCCTCATCAACGTCGTGCTGACCGCCATCTACCTGCGGATCGTTCCGCCGAAAGCGCTGTGATGACCGCCGAAACCCTGGAGAGACAGCCGGGGGTGTCCGACCGGACACTCGAGATGATCGCGCGCCCGGGCGCGGTCCTGGAGGGACTGGGCGGCCAGCTCTCCTTCTACGTCCGCGCGCTCGCCTGGGCGCCGCGCACGCTTCGCCGCTACCGCAAGGAAACATTGCGGCTGCTGACCGAGGTCTGTTTCGGCACCGGCGGTCTGGCCGTGATCGGCGGGACACTCGGCGTGATGATCGGCATGACCCTGTTCACCGGTCTCATCGTCGGCCTGCAGGGCTACGCCGCGCTCAGCCAGCTCGGCACGGCCGCGCTCACCGGGTTCATCTCGGCCTACTTCAACACGCGTGAGGTGGCGCCGCTGGCCGCCGGGCTCGCGTTGTCGGCGACCGTCGGCTGCGGGTTCACCGCGCAGCTCGGCGCGATGCGGATCTCCGAGGAGATCGACGCGCTCGAGGTGATGGCGGTGCCCAGCCTGCCGTACCTGGTCACCACGCGCGTGCTCGCCGGGCTCGGTGCGGTGATCCCGCTCTACGCGGTCGGCCTGCTGTCGTCCTACCTGGCGTCCCGGCAGGTCACGGTGTGGCTCTACGGCCAGTCCGCGGGCACCTACGACCACTACTTCGGGCTGTTCCTGCCGCCCGAGGACGTGCTGTGGTCGTTCGGCAAGGTGATCGTGTTCAGCGTGCTGGTGATCCTGTCGCACTGCTACTACGGCTACACCGCCAGCGGCGGCCCGGCCGGCGTCGGGGTCGCGGTGGGCCGCGCGGTGCGGACCTCGATCGTGCTGATCTCGGTGCTGGACTTCTTCCTCAGCCTGGCGATCTGGGGCGCGACCACGACGGTGAGGATCGCGGGATGAGACGGGCGGTGCTGCTGCGGCGACTCTGGTACCAGGTGCTCGGCCTGGTGTTCCTCGTCGTGTGCGGGCTGTTCTTCGCCACCACGGTGGCCGCCTACAACAAGGAGTTCACCCCGGTCGCGATGGTGCGGCTGGAGACCGACCACGTCGGCAACCAGCTGCGCAAGGGCTCCGACGTCAAGATCCGCGGCGTCGTGGTCGGCGAGGTGCGCTCGATCGACGCGCTCGGCGACCACGCCGTGCTCGACCTGGCCCTGGACCCGGACCAGCTGCCCCTGATCCCGGCCAACGTGTCGGCGCGGCTGCTGCCCAAGACCCTGTTCGGCGAACGCTACGTGGCGCTGCAGATCCCGCCCGATCCGGCGGCGCAGCACATCGCCGCCGGTGACGTCATCCCGCAGGACCGCAGCAGCTCCGCGATCGAGCTGGAGCAGGTGCTCAACAACGTCATGCCGCTGCTGCAGGCCGTCCAGCCGCAGAAGCTCGCCAGCACGCTCAGCGCGGTGTCCACCGCGCTCGACGGCCGCGGCGAGCAGCTCGGCGCCACGCTGGTCAACCTGTCCGAGTACCTGGCCGGGCTGAACCCGTCGCTGCCCGACATCAAGGCCGACATCACCGGGCTGGCGGACGTCGCGGACACCTACGACCGGGCCGCGCCGGACTTCCTGCAGGCGCTGGCCGATCTGACCACCACCACGAAGACCCTGGTGGACAAGCAGCAGACCCTCGCCCAGGTGTGGGCGTCGGTGACCGGCGCGAGCGACAACCTGGACAGCTTCCTGCGCGTCAACCGGGCCAACCTGATCAACCTCACGGTCACTTCGCAGTCCACATTGGAGGTCCTGGCGAAGTACGCGCCGGAGTACCCGTGCCTGCTGCAGCAGCTGGCCGAGGCCGTGCCGCGCGCGTACCAGGCCTTCGGCGCCGGCACCGACAAGATGAACCACGTGACGATCCGGTTCATCGCCGACCGCACCAAGTACGAGCCGGGCAAGGACGAACCGGAGTACCTCGACAAGCGTGGCCCGCGCTGCTACCCGATGGTGCCGCCGCCGGGCCGCTGGCCGCAGTACCCGCCGGGCGGGCCCATCCAGGACGGCTCGACCCACCCGCCGGCCGGCCCGGGCGCGAGCGTGCCGCTGCCCAGCAACGGGATCATCGCGGGCGGGTCCTCCACCACGGGTTCGGTGGCGAACTCGCCGGCCGAGCAGGACCTGGTCGCGGCGCTGCTGTCCCCGGCCGCGCCGCAGGACGTGCCCGGGTGGGCGACCCTGCTCGCCGGGCCGCTCTACCGCGGGGCGGAGGTGGAGGTCCAGTGAACCGGTTCCTGCCGTCGCTGATCAAGATCGCGATCTTCGCGGCCGTCACGGTGCTGCTGACCGGGATCCTCGGCGCGACCATCGCCAACACCGACTTCGGGGTCACCTCCACCTACACCGCGCGCTTCACCGACGCCTCCGGGCTGCACGAGGGCGACGACGTGCGGATCGTCGGCGTGAAGGTCGGGCAGGTGGACAGCATCACCGTCGAGCAGGACGGCGACGCCAGCTACGCCGACGTGCACTTCACCGTCCAGTCGGCCTACCGCTTGCCCGGCTCGGTCACCGCGACCGTCAAGTACCGCAACCTGGTCGGGCAGCGGTACCTGTCGCTGGGCACCAACGTCCCCGGCGACGACCGGCTCGCGGCGGGCGGCATGATCCCGCCGGAGCGCACCCAGCCCGCGCTCAACCTCACCGTGCTGTTCAACGGGTTCAAGCCGCTGTTCGCCGCGCTCGACCCGCAGCAGGTCAACCAGCTCTCCTACGAGATCATCCAGGTGTTCCAGGGCGAGGGCGGCACGATCGAGAGCCTGCTGTCGCACACCGCGTCGCTCACCCAGGCCATCGCCGACCGCGACCAGGTGATCGGCCAGGTGATCGGCAACCTCAACACCGTCCTGACCACGGTGAACGACCGCGGCCCGCAGCTGTCGAACCTGATCGACCAGACCCAGCAGCTGGTGTCCGGCCTGGCCGCCCAGCGCGGCCCGATCGGGGACGCGGTGTCCGCGCTGGGCGACCTCACCGACGCCACCGCCGGACTGCTCGCCGACGCCCGCCCGCCGGTGCAGCAGGACATCGCCGCGCGCGGCACGCTGTCCGGCACCCTGGCCGACTCCGGGCAGCTGATCGACGAGCTGCTGACGAAACTGCCCGGCAACCTGGAGAAGTTCACCCGGACCCTGAGCTACGGCGGCTGGTACAACTACTACCTCTGCGGCCTGACCGGGACGATCGGCGTGACCTCGCTGAACATCACGCTGCCGCTGCTCCCCCTTCCGGCGACCGAGCTTCCGGAGAGGTGCAAGACGTCATGAAGCCGCTCAAGGACCGCAACCAGGCCGCCGTCGGGGCGGTGACGCTCGTGCTCGTCGTGCTGGTGACGCTGGTGTCCTACTTCTCCGACGAGCTGCCGCTGCTCGGCACCGGGACCACCTACCAGGCCTACTTCGCCGAGTCCGCCGGTCTCGCGCCGGACAACGAGGTGCAGGTGGCCGGCGTGAAGGTCGGCCAGGTCACCGACGTGTCGCTGGCCGGCAAGACGGTGCTGGTCAGGTTCAAGGTGGAGAACACCCGCGTCGGCCGTGACTCGACCGCCTCGATCGAGATCAAGACGTTGCTGGGGGAGAAGTACCTGGCGCTGAAACCCAGGGGCGAGGGCGCGCTGGACCCGGACGAGCCGATCCCGGTCGAGCGGACCACCACGCCGTTCCAGCTGCAGGACGCCTTCCAGCAGCTGTCCACCACGGTCGATCAGATCGACACCGGCCAGCTGGCGCAGAGCTTCGACGTGGTCGCCGACGCGCTCAAGGACACGCCGCAACCGTTGCGGGACACGCTGTCCGGCCTGTCCGCGTTGTCGCGCACGGTGTCCTCCCGCGACCAGGAGCTGGCGAACCTGCTGGCGAACACCAGCCAGGTGTCGCGCACGCTCGCCGACCGCAACGCCCAGCTCACCGCGATCATCGACGACGGCAACCTGCTGCTCGGCGAGCTGCAGCGGCGCCGGGACGCGATCAAGGCGCTGCTCACCGGCACCCAGCAGCTCGCCGCCCAGCTGTCCGGCCTGGTCGCCGACAACCGCGCCCAGCTGCGGCCGACGCTGGAACGGCTCGGCGAGGTCACCACGATCCTGCAGAACAACCAGGACAACCTGAACCGCAGCCTCGAGCTGCTCGCGCCGTTCACCCGCGTCGGCGCGAACGCGACCGGGAACGGGCGCTGGTTCGAGGGCTACATCTGCGGGCTGCTGCCGCCGGTGATCAAGGCGGGTGGGCTGTCCATCAACCCGGAGGGCTGCACGCCGCCGATCTCCGCGCCGGACCAGGGATTGGGGGGCGGATGACGCTCGACAGCCGTGCCTCGCGCGGCGTCTACCGCTGGGTCGCGACCGGGTGCGTGGTCGCGCTGCTCGTGACCGCCGGGCTGTTCCTGGTGTTCCGGGACACCGGCGGCACGCGGATCTCCGCGCTGTTCGACAAGACCGTCGGCCTCTACGCCGGATCGTCGGTGCGGGTGCTCGGCGTGCAGGTCGGCGAGATCACCGGGGTCACCCCGGAAGGTGCCGTGGTGCGCGTGGACATGCGGGTCGACGACGACGTGCAGATCCCCGCCGACGCGGGTGCCGTGGTGGTCGCGCCCAGCCTGGTCAGCGACCGGTACGTGCAGCTCACCCCGGCCTACGACAGCGGCCCGGTGATGGCGTCCGGCGCCGTGATCCCGCGGGAGCGCACCGCGACGCCGATGGAGCTGGACGACCTCTACGGCACGCTGGACGAGCTCTCCACCAGCCTGGGCCCCAACGGCGCCAACGCCAACGGGGCGCTGTCCGATCTGCTGGACACCGCCGCGGCCAACCTCGACGGCAACGGGCTGAACCTCAACAGCACCGTCACCGAGCTGGCGAACCTGTCGCGCACCCTGGACAACTCCAAGGACGACCTGTTCGGCACCGTGCGGAACCTGCAGTCGTTCACCACCGCGCTGGCCGGCAGCGACGCGCAGCTCAACGAGTTCTACCAGCGGCTGGGCAACGTCACCGGCTTCCTCGCCGAGGACTCCGACGACGTCAGCGCCGCGCTGGCCGCCCTCGGCTCCTCGCTCGGCGACGTGCAGAGCTTCGTGGCGGAGAACAAGGACCTGCTGACGTCCAATGTGGACAAGCTGGCGAGCATCACGCAGGTGCTGGTGGACCAGCGGGCGGCGCTGGCCGAGGTGCTCGACGTCGGCCCGACCGGCATGACGAACTTCATCAACTCCTACGACGCGGCGTCGGGCAGCATCGCGATCCGCTACAACGCCAACGAGTTCACCAACCCGCTGATCACCACGCTGTGCCGGCTGATCAAGGCGTCCACGCCGGTCGGGCTGCCGACCACGGTCAGCGACGTGTGCGAGGCGATCGCCCCGGTGGTCGAGGGCATCGCGAAGGTGCCGTCGATCCCGCAGCTGCTGGCCGACATCAACAGCGGCAAGCTGCCGCCGCTGCCCCTGCTGCCGCTGGTCGACATCCCGGAGGCCGGGTCGTGAGGCGGCTGACCGGGGTGCTGAGCGGGGTGCTGCTGCTCGTGGCCGGCTGCGGGACGGCCGGCTTCTCCGGGCTGTACAACACGCCGCTGCCGGGCGGCGCGGACCTCGGCGACCACCCGTACCGGATCACCGCGCAGTTCGCCGACGTGCTCGACCTCGTCCCGCAGGCCGCGGTGAAGGTCAACGACGTGCCGATCGGCCGGGTCGACACCATCACGCTGGCGCCGGACACGAAGTCGGCGATCGTCACCATGAGCCTCAACGGCGACCTGAAGATGCCGGAGAACTCCTTCGCCCAGCTGCGCCAGTCGAGCCTGCTGGGGGAGAAGTTCGTGCAGCTCGCCGAGCCGGCCGGGGAACCGGCGGCCGGGACGTTGCGTGAGGGCTCGGTGATCCCGCTGACCCGCACCAACCGCAACCCCGAGGTGGAGGAGGTGCTGGGCGCGCTGTCGCTGCTGCTCAACGGCGGCGGCGTCAACCAGCTGGCCGACATCACCCGCGAGCTGAACCACGCGCTCACCGGCAACGAGGCGGAGATCCGGGCGCTGCTGGCGCGGGTGGACCGGATCGCGATCGAACTGGACGGGCAGAAGTCGGAGATCATCCGGGCCATCGACGGGCTCAACCGGCTGTCCGGCACGCTGGTCGCGCAGACCGCGAACCTGACCACCGCCCTGGACGATCTCGCGCCCGGCATGGACGTGGTGACCCAGCAGCGGGACCAGCTCGTCGGGATGCTGCAGTCGCTCGACCGGCTCTCCGGGGTGGCCGTGGACACGATCAACGCCAGCCGGGAGTCGCTGCTGGCGGACCTGCGGGCGCTCGCGCCCACCCTGTCCAAACTGGCCGAAGCGGGCACGGACCTGCCGGAGGCGCTGAAGATCCTGCCGACCTACCCGCTGCCCGACGTGGCCGGTGACGTGGTCAAGGGCGACTACGCGAACGTCACCGCGCGGCTGGACCTCAACCTGGACGCGATCTTCCAGAACATCGCCAACTCCGGCAAGTTCCCGTCGATCCAGCTGCCGAGCACCAACGTCACCGGCACGCAGGCCACGGCGCCGCCGCTGCCGATCCCGCAGCCGCAGCTGGGCACGTCGGGGGCCCAGACCCAGCCGCAGCCGGCGACCGGCCTGCTGCCGGGGCTGTCCGACCTGCTCGGCAACCTGCTCGGAGGAACGCCGTGATCACGCGCAAGCACCGGATCCAGCTGATCGCGTTCCTGCTGATCGCGCTCGCGTCGGTCGGTTACGCCGGCGGCGAGTACGCCGGGCTGGGCCGGCTGTTCGGCACCAGCGGTTACCTGGTGACGGCGAACCTGACCGAGTCGGGCGGGATCTTCGAAGGCGCCGAGGTGACCTACCGCGGGGTCGCGGTCGGGCGCGTGACGAAGCTGCACCTGACCGAGGAGGGGGTCGCGGTCGACCTGGACATCACCTCCGACGAGAAGATCCCGGCCGACACCGAGGCCGTCGTGGCGACCCGGTCGGCGGTCGGGGAGCAATACGTCGACCTGCGGCCCAAGCACGAGGACGGGCCCTACCTGGCGGACGGGTCGGTGATCACCAGCGACCGCACGGCCATCCCGCTGTCGCCGGACACCGTGCTGGCCAACCTCGACCGGCTCGTGTCCAGTGTGGACACGCAGTCGCTGAAGACGGTCGTGGACGAGACCTACGACGCGTTCGCGGGCAGCGGCCACGACCTGCAACAGCTGCTCGACACCGCGAACTCGTTCACCACCACCGCGACGGAGAACCTGCCGCAGACCACGCGGCTGCTCGCGGACGGCCGGACCGTGCTGGACACCCAGCAGCGGCAGGCCGACACCATCACGTCGATGGCGACCGGGCTGCGCACGATCGCCGAGCAGCTCAAGGGCGCCGACCCGGACCTGCGGAAGGTCATCGACACCACGCCCGGGCTCGCGCGGGACCTGGACACGATCCTCGCGACCTCCGGCACCGACCTCGGCGTGCTGATCGCGAACCTGCTCACCACCGCGCAGATCACCTCGGTGCGCACGGACGCGATCGAGGAGCTGCTGGTGGCCTACCCGGTGATCTCGGCGTTCACCCGGTCCGTGTGGTCCAACGGCGAGGGGCACCTCGGGCTGGTGCTGAACTTCTTCGACCCGCACTCGTGCACCAAGGGCTACGAGACGACGCAGCAGCGTCCGGCGAACGACACCCGCGAGGTCCCGGCGAACCGGCAGGCGTACTGCGCCGAACCGCCGGGCAGCGCGACGGGCGTGCGGGGCGCGCAGAACGCGCCGTACGCGGGCAAGCCGGTCAACCCGGCGAAGCCGTCCGGCCCCGCGCCCGCGCCGGAGCAGTCCTCGTCGCCTCAGCTGCCGGGGGTGCTGGGACTGGTCAGCGGGACCGCGAGCTCGCTCGGGCAGCTGCTGGGGCTGCCGGGATGACGCGGTTGCTGGGCGCGCTGGCGGCGGTCGCGGTGCTGGCCGCGGCGTGGTTCGGGTGGAGCTGGTGGAGCGCGGCGCACGACGACGGGCTGGTGCGTGCCCGGGACCGGGACGCGGTGATCGCGGCCGCGGGCGACGCGCTGGTCGCGTTGAACACGATCGACTACCGCGAGGCCGGCGCCGCGCTGGACCGGTGGATCGCGGTGACGAGCGGGCAGCTGGGCACGTCGCTGAGCGGGGACCGGCAGGGGCAGGTGGACCGGGCCACGGCGGCGAAACTGGTGGCGACGGCGTCGCTGCGGCAGATCGCCGTGACGGAGCTGACGGGTGACGCGGCGCGGGTGATCGCGGTGCTGGACGTGTCGATCGCCTCCGGTGGCGACGAGCCGAAGCCGGGCCGCAGCCATCTGACGGCGGACGTGGCGCGGGCCGGCGGGACGTGGAAGATCACGTCCGTGCAGGGGTCGTCGTGACTCCCCGCGTGGCGACGTGGGTGTCGGTGCTCACGGCGGTGATCGTGGTCGCCGGCGGGTTCGCCGGGTGGGCCGCGGTGCAGGCCGGCCGGTGGCACACGCCGAACGCCGCGCTCGCGGACGCACCGGCGACGACGGAGGCGGCGGAGCAGATCAGCGCGGCCCTGAAGGCGGTGTTTTCCTACGACTACGGCAACCTGGCGCGAACCGAGCGCGCCGCGCTGGACGGCCTGGTCGACGAGGCGGTGGCCCAGTACCGGGACACCTTCGCGGCGGCGCAGGAGCAGGCGGCCGCGCAGAAGCTGATCCGCACGACGACGGTGGCGTCCCTGGGGGTGCAGGACCTGAGCGGCGGCACGGCGCGGGTGCTGGCGTTCCTGGAGCAGCAGACGCTCAACACCACGACGGGCCAGCAGACCTCGTCGTCGGCAGCGTTGTCGGTGACGGCGCGCAAAGTGGACGGTACGTGGAAGATCGCCGCGCTGACACCGCTGTGACCACCGGCGGCGTGCGTCGGGATGGTGCCCGGCCGGCGCGAGCGCGGATCCCATCGGGATGCCCGTGCGCGCGGCGGTGCTCGGCAGCGCTCGCGGACGGCGTGCGCGGCGGAGCGCTTGCCATCGCGGCCGGTGCCGCTGGGTTCACCGGCGGCGTGCAGCGGCGGGGTGGCCGCCTTGCCGGCAGCCGGCTGCGGCCCGAGGTTGCGCGCGGCGGCGTGCGCGGTGCACCGCCTGCACCATCGCCGCGCCGGCTACAAGCGCAGCAGCGCGTACTGCGTCGTCCGGCCGGGCTGGGTGTACGTGCGCACCAGGTCGGCCAGCTGGTGCACCATCAGCAGGCCCCGCCCGCCCGGCTCGCCGTGGGGGCGCGGGTGCCGTCCGGCCAGGGGGTCCGCCAGGTGACCGTCGTCGTGGACGGCGCAGCACACGTGGCCGTCCGCGGGCCACAGCTCGACCCGGCACGAGCCGCCGGCATGGCGCAGGCTGTTGGTCACCAGCTCGGTGACGATCAGCTCCAGATCCGGCAGCCGGTCGTCGTCCAGGCCGAGGCGTCGCGCCTGCTCGGCCGCCCAGCGCCGGGCCTGCCGGACCTCCGCGTCGGCCGTCACCGGGAACACGACCGGCGCCGCCGCGGGCACCGGCTGGTTGTAGCGCGACACGACGTCGTCCGGCGCGTACTCCCCGCTGACGTACCGCCGCGACGCCTCCCACACCTCCGGGTGCGTCGCCCTGGCGTCGGCGACCACGTCCGGTTCCAGGGCCACCGTGTCGTAGGGGCACACGATCGTGACGTCCCGGCCGGTGAACGCGTGGTTGATCAGCGCCTCGTGCTGTGCGCACGCCGGGTACTCGGTGGCCGAACGGCCGGCCCAGATCGGTTCGCCGATGATGCGCACGTGCCGGTCCGGGTGCGCGTCGGCGAACCGGCGCAGCACCGTCGGGATGATCCGGCCCGGGTTGCGGCCGGCCTCGTTCATGTCCAGCCACAGCACGTCGTCGCTGCCGACCGCCGGGCGCAGCACCCGCAGCCGGTCGCCGGGCACTACCTCGGCGACCGGTTCCCGCCGCGCGAGACCGTCGGTGACGAACGGGACGAGCGTGTCCAGGTACTCCTCGTCGGAGCGGTAGAACAGCGCGGGGTGCACGAACGCGCTCACGCGACCCCCTCCACCCGCACCGACGGCAGCCCCAGCACTTCGACCAGGCGGGTGACGGCCGGCGAGGGATCGCGCAACACCAGTGTCGCACCCTCGCTCGCGGCGTGCTCGGCCAGCCGGGTCAGGCTCCGGTAGTCGGCGAACCGCAGACCGCTCACGTCGAGCACCAGACGGCCGTCGACCGGCCGCGGGTTCGCCCGCCGCAACGCCTCGGCCAGCAGCTGTTCGGTGTAGAGGTCCAGTTCCCCGGCGAGCGCGGCCGCCGCCGAAGCCGAGCCGAACAGCCGGAACCCGGGATCGGCGTTGCCCACCGGGTGCAGGCACGCCACCCTCGCCACCGCCTCGTCGTCGACCCGGCCGCGGTCGTACCCGCACATCGCCGAGAACGTCCCCGCGGCCGCGTACCGGTCCACCGTGTGCTCGTACCGCGCGAACGCGTCCAGCTGCTCGGGTGTGGCCACCAGCGTCGTGCAGTCCGCGGCGACCCGCAACCCGGTGTAACCCGCCGCGAGCGCGGCCTCGGTCGCCTCGGCGTAGCTGCGGGTCTGCTCGTCCGGATCGACCACCGTGCCCACGGCGTAGGTGTCGTCCAGCGAGACGACGCGCGCGGCGCCGGTGCGCAACGCCTCGTCCAGCCCGTCGAGCTCGGGCTCGCCGGGCGCGACGAACCAGACCTGCGTGCCCTGGGCGAGCCCGTCGCGCAGGAACTCCCGCGCGCGGGCCCGGAACTCGTCGGCGGACTCGAAGGCCCAGCACCGGTGATCGTGCAGCACTGACACAGCGTAGTAGTCTCGTTACTTCTGGTACAGGCTCTCGATGAACGTGGCGTAGTTCTTGGTCACCACGTTGCGCTTGAGCTTCAGGCTCGGCGTGATCTCGCCGCCGGCCTCGGTGAAGTCGTTGCCGAGGATGACGAACTTCTTGATCGACTCGGCGTGCGAGACCTGCTTGTTCGCCTCGTTCACGGCGCCCTGCACGGCCGCGATCAGGTCCGGGTCCTGCGCCAGGTCGGCGACCGTGGCGTCGGCGGGCTTGCCGTTCTGCGACTTCCAGGCCGGGAAGAACTCCTCGTCGATCGTGATCAGCGCGGCGATGAACGGGCGCTGGTCGCCGACCACCATGGCCTGGCTGATCAGCGGGTGGGCGCGCATGGTGTCCTCGAGGCCGGACGGGGCGACGTTCTTGCCGCCCGCCGTCACGATGATCTCCTTCTTGCGCCCGGTGATCTTGAGGAAGCCGTCGTCGTCGAGCTCGCCGAGGTCGCCGGTGTGGAACCAGCCGTCCTCCAGCGCCTCCTTGGTGGCGGTCTCGTTGTTGAAGTAGGCGCCGAACACGACGTCACCCTTGAGCAGGACCTCGCCGTCGTCGGCGATCCGCACCGAGGTGCCGGCCACCGGGCGGCCCACGGTGCCGACGCGGAACGCGTCCTGGGTGTTCACGTTCGCCGCGGCCGAGGTCTCGGTCAGGCCGTAGCCCTCGAACACCGGCACGCCGATGCCGCGGAAGAAGTGCGCCAGCCGGGCGCCCAGCGGCGCGCCACCGGACACCGCGGCGATGCAGCGGCCGCCCAGCGCGGCCCGCAGCTTGCCGTAGACCAGCTTGTCGAACAGGAGGTGCCGCGCCTTCAGCCCCAGCCCGGCGCCACCGGTGTCCTGCGCCTCGCTGTAGGACACCGCGACCTGCTCGGCCGCGTCGAAGATCTTGCCCTTGCCCTCGGAGTGGGCCTTCTGCTTCGCGCCGTTGTAGACCTTCTCGAACACGCGCGGCACGGCCACCACGAACGTCGGCCGGAACGTGCCCAGATCGGCGACCAGGTTCTTGACGTCGGAGGTGTGGCCCAGCGTGACGCGCGCGGTGACGGCGGTGACGGCGATGGCGCGGGCCAGCACGTGCGCCAGCGGCAGGAAGCACAGCAGCGAGTTGCCCTGCTCCATCAGCTGCGGGAAGGCGTTGATGTCGGCCCGGATCTCGGCGAGCAGGTTGCGGTGGGTCAGCTCGACGCCCTTGGGGCGGCCGGTGGTGCCCGAGGTGTACACGATGGTGGCCAGGTCGCCGGCCCGCACCAGGCGGCGCCGCTCGTGCACGGTGTCGTCGGCGACGTCGGCGCCCAGCGTGGTCAGCTCGTCCACCGCGGGCCGGGCCGCCTCGATCTGCCAGGTGTACCGCAGGTCGGGCAGCCGGTCGCGGACCTCGTCGACGGCGGCCAGGTGCTCGCTGGTCTCCACGAAGACGCCCTTGGCGCCGGAGTCGGACAGGATCCAGGCGACCTGCTCGGGCGAGGACGTGTCGTAGATCGGCACGGTGACCGCGCCCGCGGCCCAGATGGCGAAGTCGATCAGCGTCCACTCGTACCGGGTCTTGGACATCAGCCCGACCCGGTCACCCCGCTCGATCCCGGCCTCGACCAGGCCCTTGGCGATCCCGATGACCTGGGCGGCGAACTCGCGGGCGGTGACGTCCAGCCACGAGCCGTCCACCTGGCGCCGGAAGCTGATCGCGTCGGGGAACCGCTCGGCGTTCGCCCACACGATGTCGGCGAGGTTCTCGTCATCGGCAACCGGCTGCACTGCCGGGGCGCTGTACTCGCGCACGGTGGACCTCCGTGGTTCAGGGGTGTTACTCGCCAGTCACAACTTAGCGTCGGTGACACCTTACGACCAAGGGGGCGGACCGGCGGTAACACGGGCATGACATTCTGCTCGGCGTGAGCACGCTCAACGGTGCGCCGCCCAGCATCGACATCGTCGACGAGACGTTCCTCGCGGTGCCGCCCGCCACCGTGGCGGCGGTGTTCGCCGACCCGGCCGCGTGGCGGCGGTACTGGCCCGACCTGGTGCTCGAGGTCTACACCGACCGCGGTGACGAGGGGCTGCGCTGGACGGTCCGGGGCGCCCTGGTCGGCACGATGGAGGTCTGGCTGGAGCGCACGCTGGACGGCACGCTGCTGCACTACTTCCTGCGCGCGAGCCCGGCCGCGGAGATGAGCCCGCGCCGGCTGCGCCGCGAGTTCGACCGGCGAGCCCGCGCGGCCAAGGCCGTGGCGCTGGGGTTGAAGGAGATCCTCGAAGACGGCCGCGAGCCCGGCGTGCCCCCGAGGACTTCTTAGCGTCGCTAAACTGGGGCATCATGCGCGTTCATGTCGTCTCGGACGTCCACGGCAACACCGAGGCCCTGGCCCGGGCCGGTGAGGGGGCGGACGCGCTGATCGTCCTCGGCGATCTGCTCGACTTCGTCGACTACCACCAGCACGACCGGGGCATCCTCGGCACGTTGTTCGGCCCGGAGAAGGTCGCCACGTTCGCCCGGCTGCGCCGCGAGGGCACCCGCGAGGAGTCGATCGCCTTCTCGCGCTCCCTGTGGTCGAGCCTGGACGACCCGGCCGCCGCCGTCGAGGAGGCCGTCCGCGAGCAGTACTCCGCGATGTTCGCGGCGATGACCGCGCCGACCTACGCGATCGCCGGCAACGTCGACTCGCCGGACCTGTGGCCGGAGTTCGCCGGCGACGACGTGCGGCTCGTCGAGGGCGAGGTCGTCGAGATCGGCGGCCTGCGGTTCGGCTTCGCCGGCGGGGTGGTGCTGCCCGCCGGGGCCACGATCCGCCGGTCCAACCCGGTGTGGCGGCCCTACCTGCGCACCCAGGAGGAGTTCGACGCGGCCGTCGGCAAGCTCACCGACATCGACGTGCTGTGCACCCACCAGCCACCCGCGCTGCCCGAGCTGACCTACGACGTGGTGGCGCGGCGGCACGAACTGGGCTCGTCGGCCCTGCGCGCGCTGGTCTACGCGGAGCAGCCGCGGTGGTCGCTGTTCGGCCACGTGCACCAGCCGCTGTCGGCCAGGCTGCGGGTCGGCCGCACCGAATGCCGTAACGTCGGCCACTTCAAGGTCACCGAGCGCCCGCACGTCCTGCGGTGGTGACGCGGGACAGGCGGTAACCTCTCCGCCATGGCCGACCAGTCCACGCAGTCCATCGAGGTCGACGCGCCGCCGGAGAAGGTCATGGCGGTGATCGCGGACTTCGCGTCGTACCCGGAATGGGCCAAGCAGGTCCGGGAGACCGAGGTGCTCGCCACCGACGACACCGGCCGCGCGAAGCAGGTCAAGCTGACCCTGGACGCCGGTCCGATCAAGGACGTCTACACGCTGGAGTACGACTGGGCCGCCGACGGCCGCTCGGTGAGCTGGCACCTGGTGCGCGGGCAGATGCAGAAGGCGCAGGACGGCCGCTACGAGCTGGTCCCGGTCGGCGAGGGCCGCACCCGGGTCACCTACACGCTGTCGGTCGAGCTGGTGCTGCCGATGATCGGGCTGCTGCGCCGCAAGGCGGAGAAGATGGTCATGGACACCGCGCTCAAGGAGCTCAAGCGCCGCGTGGAGGACCTCGCCTGAGGGCGGGGCGGCGATGACGCGGCTGCTGCTGTTCACCGACAAGGGAGGCGTCGGCAAGACGACGCTCGCCGCGGCGACGGCGGCGGGCCTGGCCGCGCGCGGGTACAAGACGCTGGTGGTGTCCACCGATCCGGCGCACTCGCTGGGCGACGCGTTCGGCAAGCGCCTGGGCCGCGAACCGTCCGACGTGGACACCCGGCTGCACGGGGCGCAGGTCGACTCGCGCGGCCTGGTCGACGACATCTGGCAGGACCTGCGCGGCCGGCTCAAGGGCGCGCTCGCCGGCGCCGGGGTGGACGCGCTCGACGCCGAGGAGCTGAGCGTCCTGCCGGGCGTGGACGAGCTGCTCGCGCTGACCGAGGTGCAGCGGCTGGCCGAGGCCGGCCGCTGGGACGTCGTGGTGGTGGACTGCGGGCCGACCGCGGAAACCCTGCGGCTGCTCGCGCTTCCCGAGGCCGTTTCCGGGTACCTGGACAAGGTGTTCGGCTGGCAGCTCACGCTCACCGGGTCGCGCGATCTGGCCCGGTCGGTCCGCGACCTCGCGGCGCACGTGTCCGCCCTGCGTGACCTGCTGACCGATCCGGCCGTCACCACCGTGCGGCTGGTGCTGACGCCGGAGCGGGTCGTGGTCGCCGAGGCGCGCCGCACGCTCAGCTCGCTGGCGCTGCGCGGCATCCGCGTCGACGGGCTGATCGTGAACCGGCTGATGCCCGCGCCCGGCGTGTGGCGGGGCGCGGCGGCGAACTGGATGCGCACCCGCCGCCGCCAGCAGGACGAGGTGCTCGGCGAGCTGACCTGGGAGCTGGCCCGGGTCGAGCACCGGGCAGCCGAACCGGTCGGGCTGCCCGCGCTGCGCGAGATCGCCACCGAGCTGTACGGCGAGCGGGATCCGTTGGCGGGCAACGGTTCCGGGTCCGCGCCGCTGCTGCACGTGACCGAAGTGGACGGTGGGTACCGGCTGCGGCTGGCGCTGCCGCTGGACCGCGGCGCCGAGCTGGACCTGGCGCGCGTGGACGACGACCTGGCCGTCACCGTCGCCGGGTTCCGCCGCCTGGTCGCGTTGCCGGAACCGTTGCGCCCGTGCCGGATCACCGGTGCCGAGTCCGATGCGGACGGTCTCGTCGTCTCGCTGACCAAGCCGGGGGAGGACGGATGACGACCGAAGGGGTGACCGCGGCGAGCCTGGCCGAGGAGATCCGGCTGCTCGTCGAGATGGTCGCCGAACGCGCCGCGCCGTGGCTGGACGGCGTGGTCGCCGCCGGGCACGGCAAGCCCGAGACGCCCGAGGGCGACGGCGACTGCGGCTGGTGCCCGCTGTGCGCGATCGTCGCCGTGGTGCGCGGTGAGAAGCCCGAGTTCGTGGCTCGGGTGCTGGAGCAGGCGGCGCAGATCATCGCGTTGCTGCGGGCCGTGCTGGCCGACCGGTGGGAGCCGCAGGAGGGCGTGCACATGCCCGGCTTCCAGCCGCCGCCGCGGCCGCGGCCGGAGTCCGGCCGGGTGCAGCGCATCCCGGTCCAGTGGCGGGACGGCTAGTGCGTGCGATCGGCCTGGACGTCGGCGGCACGAGTGTCCGTGCCGGGGTGGTGGACGAGTACGGCTCGATCCTGGACACCGCGCGGGCGGGCACGCCGAGCGCCGAGGACGCGCTCGAGGACGCGATCACCGGTGTGATCGACGAGCTGCGCAACCGGCACGGGGACGTCACCGGGGTCGGTCTCGCGGTCGCCGGGTTCGTCGCCAACGACCGGCGCACCGTGATGTTCGCGCCGCACCTGGCGTGGCGGAACGCGCCGGTGGCGGACCGGATCGCCAAGCGCGTCGGGCTGCCGGTGACGCTGGAGCACGACGCCAACGCCGCCGCGGTCGGCGAGCACCGCTTCGGCGCGGCGCGTGGAGCCAAGGTCGCGGCGCTGGTGGCGATCGGCACCGGGATCGGCGCGGGCCTGCTGCTGGACGGCCAGCTGTACCGCGGCGCGAACGGGGTGGCGCCGGAGCTGGGGCACCTGACGGTCGTGCCGGACGGGCGGGCGTGCCCGTGCGGCAAGTACGGCTGCTGGGAGCGCTACTGCAGCGGGACGGCGCTGGCCGCGACCGCGATCGAGCTGCTGGCCCGGTATCCGGGCACCTCGACGATCCTGTCCCGGGACATCGCGCTGGACCCCGGCGCGCTGACCGGGCGCCGGGTGGCGGGGGCGGCGCGCGACGGCGACCCGGTCGCGCAGCGGGCGGTGGCCGAGCTGGCGAAGTGGCTCGGTGAGGGGCTGGCCCTGGTCGCGGACGTGTTCGACCCGGAGATCGTGGTGATCGCCGGCGGGGTGTCGGAGTCGGCGCCGCTGTTCCTCGACGAGGCTCGTGAGCACTACGCGGCCGCGATCACCGGCGGCAGGCACCGGCCGCTGGCGCGCATCCGGACCGCGCAGCTGGGCGACGACGCCGCCCTGGTGGGGGCCGCCGCGCTCGCGCTCGAAGCCCGGGCGGTATGACAAGCTGGACTGATGACCCCTGATGACGGCGACGGCTTCGTGTACTGCGAGCGCGGCCATCGGCACTGGGGCCTGTTCGGCGCCGCCGGCCTGTTGCTGACCGATCCCGAGCGGGGGGTGCTGCTGCAGCACCGGGCCTGGTGGACCCACCACGGCCGGACGTGGGCGTTGCCGGGCGGCGCGCGGCGCGGCCACGAGTCGGCGCGCGAGGCGGCGACGCGGGAGGCCGAGGAGGAGGCCGCGGTGCCGGTCGGCGCGGTGCGGCCCACCGCGGAGTCGGTGGTCGACCACGGCGGCTGGAGCTACACGACGGTGCTCGCGAACACCCGGCACCCGGTGCGGGAGCGGGTGGTCGACGAGGAGAGCGCCGAGCTGCGGTGGGTGCCGCCGGAGGAGGTCGGGTCGTTCCCGCTGCACGCCGATTTCGCCGCCGCGTGGCCGGCGCTGCACGCCCAGCTGGGGCGCGAGCTGGTGCTGGTGGTCGACGCGGCCAACGTGGTCGGGTCCCGGCCGGACGGCTGGTGGCGGGACCGGGCCGGCGCGGCGGAGCGGTTGCGGAACCGGCTGTCCGGGCTGGTGCGCGACGGGGTGCGCAGCGCGGACGTCGGGCTCGGCGGGGCGGAGTGGTCGTGGTGGCCGCGGGTGCAGATGGTCGTCGAGGGCCAGGCCCGGGACGTGTCCCCGGCCGACGACGTGGAGGTGATCGCCGCGGTCCGCGACGGCGACTCGCAGATCGTGGAGAGCGTCCGCAAGGCGCGGGACGCCCGGCCGCGGGACCACGTGGTGGTGGTGACGGCGGACCGGGAGCTGCGCTCCCGAGTCGAGGCCGAGGGCGCGAACGTGCTGGGCCCGGCGAAGCTGCTGGGCCTGGTGGCGGACTAGGGAGTGTCCTAAGTCATCGGGGCCAGAGGACGATGGCGGCGGTGGTGAGCCGGTTGCAGCGGCGTTCGACCACGTTCCGCTGCCGGTAGGCCTCGGCATCGGAAGCGGGAGGACGCCCGCCGCGGGAAGCAGCACCCGCATCGGCAACCCGCGCCCATCGACCGCACGATGGATCTTCGTGCTCAGCCCCGGAGCGGCCGCCAGGTGCCATCCGCGGCCCACCACGTCACTGAGAAATAAGACCGACCGATCGGTTTTCTAGTGTACGGTCGGTCCCATGCACATCGATCGGCGGCGCGAGCGCGGGCGGCGCACCCGGGAGACGGTGCTCGACGCGGCGGTGGCTCTGGCCTCGGTGCACGGGCTGGACGGCCTGACCTTCGGGCGGCTCGCCGAGCACCTCGGCACCAGCAAGTCCGGGCTGTTCGCGCACTGGAAGGACAAGGAGCACCTGCAGCTCGACGCGATCGACCAGGCGCGCCGCCAGTGGACGGACCGCGTCATGGCACCCGCGCTGCGCACGCCGCCCGGCATCCGGCGGGTGTTCGCGCTGCACGAGGCGCGGATGGCCTTCTACGCCGGCGGTGTGCTGCCCGGTGGGTGCTTCTTCCTCGCCGCGCAAACCGAGTTCGACGACCGGCCCGGCGCGGTCCAGGCGAAAACGGCGCAGGCGCTGCACGACTGGCTCGCGTTCATCCGCTCGCTCGTCGACGAGGCGATCGCGCTGGGCGAGCTGACCGAAGACGCCGACCCGGACCAGCTCGCCTACGAGATCGACGCGCTCGGCGAGTCGGCCGTGATCCACTCGCGCCTCGTCGGGCACGAGGTCACCTACGCCCGCGCCCGCCGCGCCGTCCTGGAGCGGCTGCGCGCCCTGGCCACCGATCCCGCCACCCTGCCGGAGGACTGAACCGTGCTGCGCACCTCGTGGACACCCGGGCCCGCCACCGCGAGCGGGCTCGTGCTCGTCAGCGTCACCGGCTTCACCGCCGACCGGCTGCGCGACCTGCCGGGGATCTACCGCGCGGGCAGACAGCTGGCGCGCCTGTGGCCGGCCCTCGACGGCGCGGTCGGGCACTGGCTCTGGGCCGAACCCTCGCGGCGCAGAACCGGCTCGGTCTCACTGTGGCGGAGCGAGGACGCCATGCGCGGCTTCGTCGGCCTGCCCGTGCACCGCCGGATCATGCGGACCTACCGCGGGCGGGGCGAGATCCGCTCCACGACGTGGACCGCGAGCGATCCGGACCTGCGCGAGGTGTGGCACCGGGCCACGGAGTTCCTCCGCCTGCCCCGCTGACCACTCAGGTCAGCGCCGCGGTCAGCTGGTCCACTCCGGCGGCCATCAGATCGGCCAGGTCCGCCCGCGGGTCGCGCAGCCACTGCTCGTACGCCGCCAGCGCGATGCCCAGCGCGGTGTAGGCCACGGTCTGCGGGGCGAGCGCCGAGGCGTCCACCCCGAGCCGGTCCGCGACGAACTCCGCGATCACCTGCCGCCAGTCCGCGTACCGCAGCGTGGAATGCGCTTGCAGCGCCGGGGTGGTCAGGATCAGCTCCATCCGCTGCCGGTGCCACACCGCCTCGTCCGGGTCGACCCGGTTGAAGTCCACCAGCGCCTCGCGCAGCACACCGGGCAGCGGGCGGTCCGGCGGGTAGGTGGCGAGCCGCTTGCGCATCCGGTCCAGCTGCCCGTCGAAGTCGCCCCAGGCGATGTCGTTCTTCGACGGGAAGTAGCGGAAGAACGTGCGCCGCCCGATGCCGGCGGCCTTCGCGATGTCGTCGATCGTCGTGCGGTCGAAGCCGCGGGTGGCGAACAGCTCGAACGCCACGTGCTCGACCTCCGCCCGCGACGTGATCGGCTTGCGCCCCGCCCTGGGCGCCGGCTCCGCCTTTTCGGTCATCCCTCTTCCATTCGGCACTGGGTGCCATTATCGTCCGAGAAGCGCGGCCGCACCGGAGCGGCCGGATCGCCGAAGGGAGCATCCCATGTCCGACAGCAAGAATGTTTCCCCCACCGCGGAGGACTCGCTCGTCGAGGAGGACCTGCTCGTCGAAGAGGTCTCCATCGACGGCATGTGCGGCGTCTACTGACCGTGTTCGATCCGGACCAGGCCTACCGGTGCTCCCCGCGCGTCGCGTTGCGGCCGGAACCGTTCGGGGCGCTCGCCTACGACTTCGGCACCCGGAGGCTGGCGTTCCTGAAGACGAAGATCCTGGTCGAGGTGGTGCGCACGCTCGGGGACCAGCCCGACGTGCACACCACCCTCGACGCCGCCGGCGTCCCGGACGACCAGCGTCCGGCCTACCTGACGGCGCTGGCGGGACTGGCCGAGAACGGCACGATCGAACCGCGCTGACCGCAGACGAGAAGGGCGTGCGATGAAGCTCGTCGAACACTTCAAGCAGGGGCTGACCTCGCCCATCTGCCTGACCTGGGAACTGACCTACGCCTGCAACCTCTCGTGCGTGCACTGCCTGTCCTCGTCGGGCCGCCGGGATCCGCGGGAGCTGAGCACGGCGGAGTGCAAGGCCGTCATCGACGAGCTGCAGCGCATGCAGGTCTTCTACGTCAACATCGGCGGCGGCGAACCGACTGTGCGCGCCGACTTCTGGGAGCTCGTCGAGTACGCGGTGGACCACCAGGTGGGCGTCAAGTTCTCCACCAACGGCGTCAAGCTCACCCCGGAGCGGGCGCGGTGGCTCGCCGCGACCGACTACGTGGACGTGCAGATTTCCCTCGATGGCGCGACCGCCGAGGTCAACGACCACGTCCGGGGCCCGGGTTCCTACGACACGGCGATCCGGGCGATGCGGAACCTGTCCGACGCCGGGTTCCGCGGCTTCAAGCTCTCCGTCGTGATGACCCGGCACAACGTCGGTCAGCTCGACGAGTTCAAGGCGATCGCCGACACCTACGGCGCCCAGCTGCGCATCACACGGCTGCGCCCGTCCGGCCGCGGCGCGGACACCTGGGACGAGCTGCACCCCACCGCCGACCAGCAGTTGCAGCTCTACGACTGGCTGGTCGCCAACGGCGAGCAGGTGCTCACCGGCGACTCGTTCTTCCACCTCAACGCGCTCGGCTCGGACCCGCTGCCCGGTCTGAACCTGTGCGGTGCGGGACGGGTGGTGTGCCTGATCGACCCGGTCGGCGACGTCTACGCCTGCCCGTTCGCGATCCACGAGGAGTTCCTCGCCGGCAACGTCCGCGACGAGGGCGGGTTCGCCGGCGTGTGGCGGACCTCCGAGCTGTTCGAGCGGCTGCGTGGCCCGCAGATCGGCGGTGCGTGCACGTCGTGCTCGGCCTACGACGCCTGCCAGGGCGGGTGCATGGCGGCGAAGTTCTTCACCGGGCTGCCGCTGGACGGCCCGGACCCGGAATGCGTGAAGGGACACGGCGAACTGGCGCTGGCCGGGGTCAGCGCGGCGCCGCGCTCGCACATCGACCACTCGCACCGCACGACCCGCCAGGCTCGCAAGACCGGCAAGGTGCCGGTCAGCATCGGGTTCGGCCCGCCGGAGGGCGGCACCCGGCCCGACCGGGCCTGCGACACCAGCCCGCTCGCGGGGTTCCAGCCCGCGCGATGAGCAGGCTCGCCGGCCCCGTCCGGGTCGGCGGCGGCACCGCCCCGAGCCGGGTCCTCTTCGGTCCGCACGAAACCAACCTGGCTCGGGGCCGGGCGCTCGCCGACCGGCACGTCGCCTACTACCGGCGGCGGGCCGAGGGTGGCGCCGGGGTCATCGTGACCGAGACGGCGAGCGTGCATCCCTCCGACTGGCCGTACGAGCGTGCCCCGCTGGCCGCTTCGTGTGGTCCTGGTTGGACGTCCATCGTGGACGCCTGCCGTCCACACGGGACGCTTGTGATCGCGTCACTCGGGCACGCCGGCGGGCAGGGCTCGTCGGCCTACCACCAGTCTGCGCTGTGGGCACCGTCGCGCGTGCCGGATCCGGTGAGCCGGGAACTGCCGATGGAGATGGAGGGCCCGGAGATCGCGGCGGTGGTCGACGCGTTCCGCGCCGCGGCCGCACTGGCCATTGGGTCCGGTGTGGACGGTGTGGAGATCGACGCCGGCCAGTACTCGCTGCTGCGGCAGTTCTGTTCCGGGCTGACCAACCGGCGCACGGACGCCTACGGTGACCGGGGGCGGTTGCTGTGTGAGGTGCTGGCGGCGGTCCGGGAGGCGATCGGGGACCGGATCCTCGGGCTGCGCCTGGCGTGCGACGAGGGTGCGCCGTGGGGCGGGATCACGCCGGAGACCGCTCCCGTGCCCGGTGGGATCGACTACCTGGTGCCGGTGCGCGGTTCGGCGTTCGCGGATGCCCGGCCCGATCTGCGGACGGAACCGGGGTTCAACCTCGATCTGTGCCGGACGGTGTCCGGGCGGACCTTGACGGTGTGCCAGGGCAGCGTGGTCGATCCAGCACTCGCGGAGCGGGCGCTGGAGTTCGCCGGGCTGGTCGAGATGACCCGCGCGCAGATCGCCGATCCGGACCTGGTCCGGCATCTGCGGGCGGGGACCGCGCCGCGGCCGTGCGTGCTGTGCAACCAGAACTGCCGCGTGCGGGACCCGCGCAACCCGATCGTCAGCTGCATCGGCGAACCGGGCAGCGGGCACGAGACCGAGGACCTCGTGGCCGGCGCGGGTGGCGGGGAAGTGCTGGTGGTCGGTGGCGGGCCGGCCGGCTTGGAAGCCGCGCGCGTGCTCGCGCTGCGGGGGTTCGACGTCGAGCTGACCGAGCGGGCCGACCGGCTCGGCGGGATGGTGCGCGTCGCGGCGCGGCTCGCCGGGCGGGACCGGCTGGCGCGACTGGTGGACTGGCTGGAGGCCGAGGTCCGGCGGCTGGGTGTGCGGATCTCGACCGGGGTGGAGACCCGCGCCGGGGACGGGCGGCCGGTGATCGTGGCGACCGGCAGCCGGCCCGGCCCGCGTGACTACGCCGTCGAGGGCGGTCGCGTGCTCGATGTGGTTGCCGTGCTGGACGGTGCGACGCTGCCGGACGGGCCGGTCGTGGTGCACGATCCGCTCGGCGACTGGACCGGCGCGGGTGTCGCGGAACTGCTGGCCGCCGCGCGTCCGGTGGCGATCGCCGGCCCGGATCCGGTGATCGCGACGCAGGTGCGCGACATCGCCGGGGTGAACGCGCGTCTGCAACGGGCGGGGGTCACGCTCGTCAAGCGGTCGCGTCTTCGCGTGGTGCGCCGGGATCACGTGGTGGTGGAGGACGTGCTCACCGGGGAACGCCGGGAGCTGCCGTGTGGTGTCGTGATCCATTGTGGACACCGGTTGCCGGATGCCGCGCTGTCCGGGACGACGGTCGGTGACGCGGTGGCGCCCCGGACCATCCACGAAGCCGTTCTGGACGGTCGCCGGGCGGCGGTGGCGCTGTGAGCCTGCTGTTCGAGCCGTTGCGGCTGGGGCCGGTCGAGGTGCGCAACCGGATCGTGTTCGCCGCGCACCTGACCAACTACGCCACCGGCAACCTGCCCACCGAGCAGCACGCGGCGTACTACGCCGAGCGGGCCGCGGGCGGCGCCGGGCTGATCATCACCGAGGAACACGTGGTGCACCCCTCGGACTGGCCCTACGAGAAGGTGATCCACGGGTACCGGCCGGAGGTCGTGCCCGGCTACCGCCGTATCACCGGCGCGGTGCACGCGCACGGGGTGCCGATCTTCGCGCAGCTCAACCACAACGGCGGGCAGGCGTCGTCGAGGTACACGCGGCGCGCGGTGTGGGCGCCTTCGCCGGTGCCGGATCCGCTGTTCCGCGAGGTGCCCAAGATCATGTCCGCCGCGGAGATCGCCGAGGTCGTCGCCGGGTTCGGGCGGGTCGCGCGGCACTGCGCCGCGGGCGGGTTCGACGGCGTGGAGATCCAGTGCTCGCAGTCGTCGCTGGTGCGCGGGTTCCTGGCGCCCGCGACGAACATGCGCACCGACGACTACGGCGGGCCGCTGGCGAACCGGGCCCGGATCCTGCTCGAGATCATCGCGGCGGTGCGCGCGGCGATCGGCCCGGACCGCGCGCTGGGGGTGCGGCTGTCCGGCGACGACCTGGTCCAGGGCGGCATCACGCTCGGCGAGGCGGTCGAGGTGGCGCGGATGATCGCGCCCGGAATCGACTACCTGAACACCTCGATCGGGGTCGCGACCTCGACGTTGTACCTGGTCGAGCCGTCGATGGCGGTGCCGCGCGGGTACGCGTTGCCGGTGTCCGAGACGTTGCGGCGGGCGGTGCCGGTGCCGGTGGTCGGCATCGGGCGGATCAAGTCGCCCGAGGAGGCCGAGCGCGCGCTGGTTGAAGGGCGGTGCGACCTGGTCGGGGTGGTGCGCGGGCAGATTGCCGACCCGTCGTTCGCGGCGAAGGCGCGGGCCGGGCGGGAGGTGCGGACGTGCCTGTCCTGCAACCAGGAGTGCGTGGGGCGGATGGGACTCAACCGGTGGCTGGGGTGCGTGGAGAACCCGCGCGCCGGGCGGGAGGCGGTGCCGCTGCCGCCGCCGGGGCCGCGTCCGAAGCGGGTGCTGGTCGTCGGCGCGGGCCCGGCGGGGCTGACGGCGGCGGCGACGGCGGCGGAGCGGGGACACCACGTCACGGTGCTGGAGCGCGGTGAGCCGGGCGGGCAGATCGCGCTGGCGGGCGCCGCGCCGGGGCGGGCCGAGCTGGGGGACCTGGTGCGCAACCTGCTGACCGACTGCCGGCGCGCGGGTGTCGACTTGACGACAGGGTGCGCGGCGACGCCTGCGGTGTTGCTGGACGAGGCGCCGGACGCCGTGGTGCTGGCGACGGGGGCCCGGCCGGTGCTGCCGGAGTGGGCGGTATCGCCGCGGGTGGTGCACGCGCGGGAGGTGCTGGGCGGGGTTTCGCCGTCGGGTGAGGTGGTGGTGATCGACGAGGTGGGCTTCCACCCGGCGACGTCGGTGGCGGAGCTGCTGGCCGCGGTGGGGTGCCGGGTGACGGTGTCGACGCCGGGGATGGTGGTGGGGCAGGACCTCGGGCTCACGCTGGACCGGGAGCTGTTCGCACGGCGGGCGCACGCGCTCGGGATCGCGGAGCGGACGGACGAGATGGTGCTCACCGCCGCGGCGACGGAGGATGGGGGCGTGGCGTTGCGGATGCTGAAGCACACGACCGGCGAGACCAGGGAGGCCCGCTGCGACTGGGTGGTGTGCGCGACGCACCAGGAACCGGAGGACACGCTGTGGCACGCCCTGCGGGAGGCGCCGTTTCGCGTGTTGAGGGTGGGGGACTGCGTCACGCCGAGGCGAGCGCACGCGGCGGTGGTGGAGGGGTATCGGGTGGGGGTGTCGTTGTGACGGTTGAAGTGGCACGCTCCCCGCGTGGAGATGATCACGTGACCCCGCGCGTCGCCGTGGTGACGGGGGCCGGGCGCGGGATCGGGGCGGCCGTCGTGCAT